>JAOACU010000220.1 GCA_026417715.1 Anaerolineae bacterium
CGGCTCTTTTTTCTTCAGCGCATCTTCGACGCGCGTCATCGCATCTTCCAAATTGTCGGTCAGTTCGTCGAGATAGCGCGTCTCTAGGCGACGCTTGGCGCGCGCGGGGTCCACTTCGACGATGAGCGCGACACCTTCGTTCATCGTCACTGCGAGGGGTTGCGCGCCACCCATCCCGCCGAGTCCTGCGGTCAACACGAATTTGCCTTTGAGCGATGACCAACCTTGTTGTTGCGCGAGTGACGCAAGCGTTTCGTATGTGCCTTGCAAAATGCCTTGCGTGCCGATGTAAATCCAACTGCCTGCGGTCATTTGTCCGAACATTATCAAGCCCGCTTTTTCCCACGCATCGAAATTTTCTTGCGTTGCCCACGCGGGGACGATGTTCGAGTTGGCGATGAGCACGCGCGGCGCGTCGGGATGCGATTTGAAAATGCCAACGGGCTTGCCTGATTGCACGAGCAAGGTCTCGTCGTTTTCCAACTCTTTGAGCGATTGCACAATGGCATCGAAACATTCCCAGTTGCGCGCGGCTTTGCCGCGTCCGCCGTACACGATCAGTTCGTCCGGTTTTTCTGCCACTTCGGGATCGAGATTGTTCATCAGCATTCGCATTGCGGCTTCGGTGAGCCACGATTTGCACGTGATTTGTGTACCGCGCGGGGCGCGGATGATGCGTTGAGCCATTTCTGCCTCCAATCGTTTGAGCAAAACAAGCAGGTGTGTTATAATTTATCTGAATGGAAACCTTACCTCAGGTGTTGCAACCCAAACTATCCGCTCTCCAACAATTTTTTGCGCGCGATCCGCGTGTGCTCGGCGTTTTTCTCTTTGGCTCGCAGGCCGAGGGCACTGCCACACCACGTAGTGATGTGGATTTCGCAGTGTTGTTCGATCGCGAACTGGATTTGCGCGCGGAATTGGCGTTCGAGGCGGCGTTGGCAGTCGAACTTGGGAACATCGAATTCGATATGGTGAACTTGAATCGCGCGAATTTGCTTTTGCGCTTTCGCGCCATCACAGGCAAGTTACTCTACGCAAGCGATGCAACTCGCGTTGCCGATTTCATCGAGGAGACGTTGATCGCGTATCGCGATTTTGAGCCGCGTGCCCAAGCCGCCTTGCGTGATTATCTGGTTACGCTCTAGGAGTCAAGAATGAGACTAGATGTCAAGCGCATCGAATCCAAGATTCAATTCATCCAGGATAATTTACGTCTCTTGAACGAAATCGCCGCGTGCAGCGAAGCCGATTTTGTGGCTGATCGCATCAGGTTTTACGCCGCCGTCCACGCACTTCAAATTTCGATTGAGGCGATGCTTGACATCTGGACGCATATTATTGCGCGGTTGCACTTGGGAGTTCCGACGAACGATCGTGAAACATTGGAGATTGTTCTAACCAACCGTCTCACTTCGCCTGAACATTTTCAAAAATATCTTCAGATGAACCGTTTTCGTAATCGGGTTGTGCACGGGTATATGGACGTAGACCCCAAGCAAGTTTACCAAATGCTTCTTCATGACCTTGATGACTTTCGATTGTTCTTCGATGATGTTCGCCAAATCATTGCTCAGGACAGATAAAAACTGATTCTTACCCCAAAGCGTCATCCTCCCAAATACGCCGCTTTGACGCGCGGGTTTTGCGTCAACGCGGTAGCCGTATCGTCTAGCACGATTCTGCCATTCTCTAGCACGTAACCGCGATCCACTACCTTCAACGCCTCGTACGCGTTTTGCTCCACGAGAAGAATCGTTACGCCGCTCTGGCGTAGTTGCGCAATCACTTCAAACACTTTTTTGACCAGAATCGGCATTAGTCCCATCGAAATTTCGTCAATCAACAGCAACTTGGGACGCGTCATCAATGCGCGCGCAATTGCCAGCATTTGTTGTTCGCCACCCGAAAGTGTCTTGGCGATTTGATTCTTGCGCTCGTTCAACACAGGAAACAAGTCGAACATTTCGTGCATACGTGTTTGAATCGCCGCGCGATTTTTCTCCGTGTACGCGCCAAGTTCGAGATTTTGCATCACGGTCAGATCGCGAAAGACGCGTCCACTTTCGGGAACGACGGCAAGACCCAGCGCGGTGCGTTCCCAAATCGGCAGGCGCGTAATGTCCTTGCCATCAAACACGATGCGCCCGCGCGTCGGCATCTGCCAACCCATCAGCGTTTTGATCAGCGTGGATTTGCCCGCGCCATTCGCGCCCAGCACTGCCACACCTTCATCATTGTTGACTGTGAACGACACATCGCGCAATGCTTGGATGTGTCCGTAGTGAACGTCGAGGTTTTCAACTTGTAACATATTGCCGCTGAGAGTATTGCGTATTACGTATTGCGTATTGCATGATGCGTGATACGCACTACGCAATACGCACTACGCACTATGCACTAATGCCCCAAATACGCGTTAATCACCCGCTCGTCATTCTGCACTTGGGCGGGTGTGCCCTGTGCGATGACTTTACCTTGCGCGAGGACGACGATGCGTTCGCACAAGTTCATCGCAAATGCCATATTGTGTTCGATGACGATGATCGTTTTGCCTTGCGCGCGCAGTTTGCGAATCAGCGCGGCAAGTTCTTCGGCTTCACCTGCCGTTAGCCCTGCCGCTGGTTCGTCGAGCAACAAAAGGCGCGGGTTCGTGCCGAGCGCGCGCGCAATCTCCAACTTGCGTTGCAAGCCAATCGGCAAATTGCCCGCCAGTGTATTCTCCCACTTGGTCAAATCGGTGAACGCAAGTAATTCGCGCGCGTGCGCCACGTGATTCGGCGCGCGATATTTTTCCGCGAACGCGCGCGGTGTGGGATACGTGTGACAACCCAAACCCGCGAGCACGTTATCGAGCACCGTAAGATCGGTGAACGGCTTGACGATTTGGAACGTGCGCGCGATGCCGAGTCGCGTAATTTCGTGCGTCGGCTTGGTGTGGATCGCGCGACCATCGAAAATCACTTCACCGCTGGTGGGGCGCAGGAAACCCGAAATGACGTTAAAGAGCGTCGTCTTGCCCGCGCCGTTCGGACCGATGAGACCCAAGATTTCATCATCGGCGGTGAGTGTCACATCGCGCAATGCTTCCAAGCCGCCAAAGCGTTTGGTGATGTGCTTTGCTTCAAGCCGCGCGTTCATTCGTCACCTCACGTTTGAATGCGCGTCGAATCGCGCGCATCAGCGTACTCTCGTCGCCGAGCAAGCCCATCGGCTGAAAGAGCATCATCAAGACGATGAGTCCACCGTACATCGCGAAACGATAATCGTGCAGATCGCGCAAGAGTTCAGGAAGCGCGCGCAAAACAATCGCGCCGAGAATCGGTCCGCGCAAGGTGCCTACGCCACCGACCACGACCATCGAAAGAATCACGATGGATTCGATAAAGTGGAAATTGTCGGGGAATAAACTTTTCAAGTAATGCGCGTAGAGCGAACCTGCGCCACCCGCCAGCGCGGCACTGATGATGAACGCGTAAATTTTGAAACGCGGCACACTCACACCGACGGCGGCTGCCGCTTCCTCGTTGATACGCACCGCGTTCAGCGCGAGTCCCGTCCACGTTTTGGAAATGTACCAACTGATGAAAATCGCGACGGCGACGTAGAGCCACACAAAAATCAGGTACGGAATTTCGCTTTGGATGCCGAAAAAGCGCGGTGTGGGAATATCAATCAAACCGAGCGCGCCGCCGAAGAAGTCTACGTACTTGAAAATCGCGACGACGACAAAGTTGACACCCATCGTCGCGAGCACCAAAAAATCGTGACGCACGCGCAAACTGGGCAAGCCCAGAAACGCGCCGACGAGTCCCGTCAGCACAATCGCCGCGAGGAATCCCACTGCAAACGGCTGATTGAATTTGAGCGCGAGGATGCCGCTGGTGTACGCGCCGATGCCAAAGAACGCGGCTTGTCCCAGACTGACTTGCCCCGCATAACCCATCAAGATATTCAGACTGAGCGCAAGCACAACCCAAATGCCTGCAAAGACAGCGAGACTGATGAGATAGTCCATTGGAACGTCCTTTGTGAAGCGTGGTGCGTGATACGTGAGGCGTGAGACGTATTGCGTATTACGTATTACGTGTTACGTATCACGTCTTTCGTCCTTCGTCTTTCGTCCTTCGTCGCTTCACGCGCGCCCAAGAAGCCCGCGCGGGCGGAACATCAGGAGTAGAATCAAGACGAGAAACGCGATCGCATCGCGCGGCATCAGCGAACCCGCGAGCGCGACCATAAACGTTTCGGCGACGGCTAACACGATGCCCGCGACGACCGTGCCGGCGACACTTCCCAAGCCGCCCAGCACAACAACAACGAACGCTTTGTACGATGGCACGTCGCCCATCGTTGCGAACACCATATTGTCGTACACACCGACGAGTACACCTGCCGCGCCAGCGAGCATCGAGCCGATGAAAAAGTTGAGGATGATGACGCGCGTCACATTCACGCCAACTGCTGCCGCCATTTCAGGATCGAGCGCGGCGGCTTGCCAACCCAGCCCGATGCGCGTGCGATTCAAAATGAAATAGACGATTGCCAGCAACACAAGTGTAACGACGAGAATCAAAACTTGGGTCGGCGTAACGGTGAACCAAGGTGTTTCGATGCGCGGCATTCCCGCGCCACCTGCTGGGTACGGTTGTTGGCGCGGTCCAAGCAAAAATGGTTTTTGTAGCAAGTCCTGAATCAACGTAAACAAGCCCACGCTGGCGACCAGTGAAATCGTCGGCGATTTGCCCCACGTGTAACGATAGATGAGGAGATAAATCAACACGCCCATCACGCCCGCGACGACCATCGCAATCGGCAAAGAGAGCCAGAACGAGACGTTACTAGCGAGACGCGCGTCGTCCATCAACGGCGCGAAAAATTCGCGCGCGCGATTGAACGCGATGAGACCGACGAATGCGCCAGTGGCGTATACGCCCGCGTGCGCAATGTGCAACACTTTGAGGACACCATACACCATCGTCAAACCAATCGCGATGAGAATGTACGTGGACGCCAACACCAGCGCGTTACTCAAATTT
>JAOACU010000021.1 GCA_026417715.1 Anaerolineae bacterium
GCTTGGACCTGTCATTTCGGGAATCATCAGCATCCCGTTGACAGTAGGTTTTGCTTGTTCAGGCGCGCCAGCAAAAGGAAGAACGACAGAAACCCGATTGTCCAAAAAGTGGACAATCGTTGCGTTGTCCTTTGGACCGATTTCAAACTGGTGTTCTCCCCACCGCACCACGCGCAACGTAACGGGGTTTGCTCCGCCTGTTGCGATCATCTCTTCCTTGGGATAAGGCGGAGAAATTTTGTCCGCCGCGCGGAAGACTGCCACTGCCTCTCTGAGGGATTGGATTTTCACCTCAGGCACTTTGGTAGGTGTGGGTGTGGGAGGTGGTGTCGTAGGGGTGAGAGTAGGAACAGGGGAAGGCGTTGGTTGTTCCTTCGGTGCGCAAGATGATAGAAGAACAGCGAGTCCTTCCAATCCTGCCAACGCTAAAAATTGTCTTCTAGTAAGTTTACCCATTTTATCTTCCCCCCAAGTGTACCCAAGACTGGCATGGCTGTTGCAAAGTCGGTTGTTGGCAACTGGAGAGACGCATCACCAACACCGACTTTGCCCATTTTATCACGGTACTCCCGATAACGAACGCGTGTACACCAAAACCTTCCAAATAAAATCTTCACCCAGCGATTTCCAGGGCGGCATTGCTGTACCGCGCACGCCTTCGGCGATGACGAAAAAGTGACAATCAATCGGCAACGTGCGCATAAAATTAGGATCAGTGAGATTGGCGGGCTTGGGATTCAAAACAGCGGCGGCAGGACCATCGCCTTTGCCAGACGCGCCATGACACGCAGCACACCGGTCATCGTAAATCTGTTTGCCTTGCGCGATGATGGTTCGGTCATTCAATTGATATGGCGATTGTTTGCCAGCGTACGGCGCGCTCAAACCCCAACACACACGCGCGATGCCGGCTTGTGGCGCGGGAGTAGGCGTGCGCGCGGGCACGGGCACGCCAACCCACACATTCAACTCTGCCGCGCCTTCGCGCCAGTTGAGAAGAAAAGCCACGAGCGCTTCAATTTGACTCGCGCTCAACGTGCCCCCGAATTCGCGATCCCAAGCAGGCATCCGCGCCGAGTAGAGATCCGCGCGCGACGGAATGGGGCGCCCCGCGCGCAGCGTGTTTTGCAGAAACGCTTCGATGCTCCCTGTCCACTGCAACTCGCGCGCGCGCCGACCATCAAACAAATCTTTGCGTCGGAGTGCTGGCGCCACCGATGCGATTCCCTCGCCGCGCGCATTATGACACCGCACACACAGACGACTATAAAGTTCTGCACCCGTTTCGATCGCGCGTCCCGCATAGGCGCGCGCGCGTTGTTGGCGCGCAGACGGATTTTCCGATGCATCGTCGGAAAACTCACCCCACGCGATCACACCTAGCACGCTACAGGTCAATAACGCGCAAATCAAAGCGAAAAAAAGTTTTTGCCGCGTGGACATTGTGATCATTCGTACATCGCCTCGCGATGCAAGTAAATGGTCTTTTGCAATCGCCCAGAGTCATCCGGCGCGCGCGGTGTCCAAGTCACGCGCAAAGTGATTCTTTTTAGATTGGCTTGCCACTCTTCGATGATCAACACACCGCGCGCATCAGCAAGATCAGCATACGTTTGCAAGCGCGTGTGCATTTTGAACAGCGTATTCTCAAACCGATCCGCACTGGGCGCGGCATAGCGCGTCAACTCGAATGTGCCAATCGGCAAATCATCATAACCGACGCGACGCACTTCGCCGCAATCTGGTGGAAAGAGTGGCAGGCGCGCAGGCACACAATCGTCTGGCAAAAATTCGCGCGCAAAAGCAGCGGCGGGTTCTAACGAGGGCGGTGTTCCGATGTACGAAAACACGACGAGCAACGTTAGCATCAGCAACCCCAGCGCGATGCTCAACTTGCGATTGGCGCCCAAGCGCGAAGGAGAACGCTGCCGCACCTTGTCCCACCATGCATCAATGTACGGTACAGCCAACAGGAAGATGACAAAGAAAATCGGTATCATCCATCCTTGCCAAACAAGCGGATCGTAAAATTGAGCCAAGTCAATGCCGATTGAATCGCGCAGCCAAATCAACATCGGCATCACGAGTGGTGCGTTGACCAAGCCGTGCCACCACAACCAGAACCAAGGCACTTGCTCGCGCACGCGTTCCGCATCGAAAGGAGGCAAGAGGGGTGCGTCAACCACAAACGCTGCGAGCGCGAACACGACCAAGAGTGCGAAGGCAATCCACAACATCTCGCGTGCCCACACGTTCGGAAAATAATTGACACGCGCGCGCGCCTTTTCACGCACTATCGGGTCGGGTGATTCTTCTTCGCTCGCGGGCAAACTGATGCCGTGCACACGCGACACGCGATAGTAATGCGCGCCCAAAAGTAACAACCCTGCACCGGGGAGAATGCCGGTGTGCAACAGATAGTACAACAACACATCGTCCGCGCGTCCCCATGCCACTCTGGCGTCCATCGGTAAACGATAGCCGATCAGCGCGATGAGTAGCACCAGCACAAGGAGCAAAACACCGGTGACCCACGTAAAGCGACGCAGTTGTTTGAACGCGCCGGTGAAATAGACGCGGAGCAAATGCAACGCGACGAAAAGAACAAGTAACTGTGCGCTGAGGTAATGCACATCACGAAGCAGATGTCCAAGAGGAACTTGGGTAACAAGTTTAACGACGGAGGCGTACGCGCGCGCAGGAGTGGGTTCGTAGAAAAACATCATCAACGTCCCAGTGATGAGTTGAATGAAAGCGAACAGGACGCTGAAAAAACCAAAGCCAAAGGTGTGCGTGAATTTGATGGCGGAAGCATCGAACGCGCGCGGGCGCAGATGCGTCCAAAAGGCACGCGACAAGGCGCGCGCGTAAACATCGGGGTCGCGGGGAGATTCACCGCGCCACAGCGCGCCCCAATCGTCCAACCCTATGCCGGCGGTGACTGCACGTGTCGTTTGGTCGGCAATCTGCCACAAGGTCGCGAACGTGGAATGCGCGACACGCGCGCGTCCCTCTGCCGATTGCAAATCACTCAAAAATGTGCGGATACTTGTTCGCCAGCGCGCGCGTGGTCTCTCTTCACGTCGAAACATAAAGGTCGTCTAAAGTTTGCAAACTTGTCCTACATCAGTTAGTAACCAATGGTGCTAGTTTGAACGAAATGATACAACCCCTTGTCACGCTGAGCCCTTCCTTCGCTTCGCTCAGGACAAGTTCCTGCGTCAGGGTAAACTCCGCGAAGCGTCTCGCCAAGTCCTTTGAGAGATTCTTCGCTCCCTTCGGTCACTCAGAATGACAAGTAGCACCATCGGTTAGTAAAACGGGTGGGAGGTGTGCTCCCACCCGTTTCGTCGCTAGTCGGCTCGAGCAATCAAACCTTCGCGCATCATCATTTGCGTCATCTCGCGTGCCCGCTTGATAATCGCCGAGGCGTTCTTGTATTCCTCTTCCGCCGAAATCTTGATGCGCGCGACACCTTGCTCTTGCGCTTTCATCGCCACGGCAACGGCTTCGCGTGGGAACACTTCCCATTCTTCCATCGTGGGCAGGATGTAATCGGGATGCAAGCCCTTTTGTTCCGCCATCCCTGCCAACGCCTCTGCCGCCGCGATGCACATTTCGTCGGTAATCGTTCTGGCGCGCACATCCAGCGTGCCGCGAAAGATGCCAGGGAAGCCCAACGAGTTGTTGACTTGATTCGGAAAATCGGAACGACCGGTGGCAACAACGACGGCGCCGGCTTCTTTGGCTTCCCAGGGCCACATTTCGGGAATGGGATTAGCACATACGAACACGATTGCATCCTTTGCCATCGTTTGCACCCATTCTTTTCTGATTACATCAGGACCAGGTTGCGAGAGCGCGATGCACACATCCACGCCCTTGAGTGCCTCCGCAATGCCACCCACACGATTCTCTTTGTTGGTGATGTTGCACAATTTCCACTTGTCCACGAACTCGGCTTTGCGTTGTTCGATGTCAATGCGTCCTTTGTGCAAAATGCCCTTGCTGTCCACAAAGTAGCACAGTTCAGGATTAGCCCCGTACGCAAAAATCATTCGCCCACAGGCAACGGTGGACGCGCCAGCACCGATGAAGGCAATCTGTACTTCGTTGATCTTCTTGCGCACGATTTTCAAGGCGTTGATCAATGCGGCGAGGGTCACCATCGCCGTACCCTGCTGGTCATCGTGCCACACCGGAATCTCACAAATTTCGCGCAGCGTATCGAGGATACGAAAGCACTTGGGTTGTGAAATGTCTTCGAGATTAACACCGCCAAGCGCGGGTTGCAAAAGTTGCACCGTGCGAATAATTTCGTCTGGGTCTTTGGTATCGAGAGTCAAAGCGATACCGTCCACACCCCCCAAGTACTTGTAGAGCAACGCCTTGCCTTCCATCACCGGCAACCCGGCTTTGGGACCGATGTCACCCAAACCCAACACGCGCGTCCCATCACTGATGACCGCGACAGTGTTCCATTTGTTGGTGTACTGATACACCAAATCGGGATCCGCATGAATGGCTTTGCAGGGCGCCGCCACGCCGGGCGTGTACCAAATGGCGAAATCATCAAAATCGCGCACACGGCATTTAAGCGCGGTCTCCACCTTGCCGCGATAAAATTGATGTAAACGCATTGCATCTTCCGCCGGCTTTTTGGCTTTTGCCAGCAGTTCCTCTTTTGTGAGCATCACTTTCCTCCTTGAAGAAAAATGCCTCTCCCCACAAGGAAGAGGCGCGTCGTCACCTCATTGTATCCGATTGTCCGTGCTCCCCCCGCCAAGTCGCTGGTGCAACTCGCGCGCCCTCTGATAAAATTATATCACAAAGGCAAGTGATTGCCAAATTATCAGAGGATTGACGTTATCACCGTATCACGAGCGGTAAAAAGATTCGTGGAACATTCGTCGCAATGTTCATCCGCAACAGGGTAATCGAGTATGGTGGAAACGCGTGTGTCAGTGGATTGCCCACACTTGCCAGTGGAGTCGGCGGCGCCGAAGACAAATCGTCCGATGGATTCGCCACGCCGTTGAATGTGACACTTTGATCGTTCAACGAGTTGGCGCGCACCACGTCCACTGTGCCACCCGCGACTGTTCCCACACCCGCAAGTTCAATCGTGGCGTTGATCGTATTTGCTGTCTTGTTGATTGCCAATAACGAAAACGTGTTTGCATTGATTCGCCCTGCATACACACTCAGAGTTGTCGTTGCTGGCACCGTCGCGGTCACCGGCAACATCTGCGTACCGAATCGCGACCACAGNGGAAAGACGTAATACTGCACCGAGCGCGCGTACGTATCGGCGTTCATCAATCCATAATCCGTACCGTTTCCCGCTGTGCCATTCATCAACGCCCATTGATTCGCCGTTGCAAAGCCGTGTTGCGCCATCTGCCCAATCGTATCGGCGATAAAGAGCGCGTTGACCGCGCGCGTCATCCATTGATTATTGTCCTGATCCTGTACTGCAAACAAGTTGTACTCGTTCACAAAAATCGGAATGTTGCGCCCACCGAACGCGGCTTGTAAATTCGTTTTCATCGTGCGCCACGTTTGCTGCGGTTTGGCAAGTACTTCTTCAAACGATGACGGTGGAGTCCAATACGGATACTCGTGCACCACATAGTAATCGAGCGCGTCGCCAGCGGCAGCGATGACCTTGTTACCCCAATTCGACCAACTACTTGGATCGGCTACGCCGACCGCGCCCACACGAATCGTAGGGTCCACTGCGCGCATCGCTGCACGCACTTCCAAATAACCTTCACGTCGGTTAGCCCCCGTACCTACGCCATTGACGTATTCCGTCCCATCACACGTCCACGCGTTTTCCCAACCAAACGATGCGCATAACGCGCCGCCAGTATCGGGTCTGGAGCCGTACACTTCGTTACCAAAGTCCCAGTATTTGATTTTGAACGGTTCGGGATTGCCGTGCTGCGCGCGCAACTGTGCCCAGCGTCCTGCGGTGTACCAATTCGTACCGCGAATGTCCACACCGATTGGCGTTGTATCAGTCACGTACGAATTGAAAAAGGCAACGAGCGCGGCAGATTTTTTCGATGTATCGTTGACGTTGACGATGTAAGACGCTTCTCGACCTGTGGCGCGCAAGAAATTGATAAAATCGGTTGGACGCGCCGCCCACGAACAAACACCTTGACCATTCTCACACGCCAGCCAATCGTACTCGTCGCCCCAACTACCGCCAGGAATGCGCAACCACGTCACGCCCGATGCTATCGTGCGCGCGCGAAACGTCGCGTTGGCAAATCGCGTTGGTCCCAACCACGCCGGTAGATTCGAGCCCAAGAGGCGCGCGTCAATCGTCTGTGGCGTTGCACTTGCATTCACGCGAATCGTTGCGGTGAGGACTGGCGGATTCGATTGGGCAACCAGACGAATGTCGTCCAAGTAAAACGTTGGCTGTGCACTACCAAGCGCACTTTGAAACGCAAGGTTGGCAAAGGTCGCGTTTTGGAGATTGAGCGCGCTCAATGGAATCTCGACCACGCGCCACTGATTCGCCACAGGTCCGCCGGGCAAGTACGTGTTCAGGTTTACCACATTGGTCGGAAAAGTGGTGCCACTGCCGGCTTTGACTTGAATTTGTTGTCCGCCGGTCGTGCCGCCGTGAATGGCAAAGCGAATGGCGGTATAACCACTCGTGTTGATTCCACCACTCGGATTCACCATCCACAAGCCATCCCAGTTCCCAGCATACGATACGCTAATCGAACGCGTGCCCGCAAAAACTGGTGATGTGTTGGAGTATGAATGCGGCGCCCAACCCCAATCCTGAAAATTGTTTTGCAGTCCATCGTCGTAAATGATCACATCGCTCAACGCACTGGCAGGTTGGATCACCGCGTAGATGAGGACAAGATCAAGCGTCAAGGCAAAGAGCAATAGAGTGCGCCAGTGTTTCATCGTTCAATGCACTGTGAAAAATCGTGCGCGATCCAAAATGCCTGCAGGGTCCCAGCGCGCTTTGAGCGCGCGCATCAAATCGAACGCATCGGGACGATAGCCCCACCAATCCACAACGCTCTGCCATTCGTCGGGCATTTGCATCACGACGGCATAACCGCCGCGCGCGCGTGCCGATTGACGAATCGTATCGAGCCAGCGTTGCGCCGTGTGCGCGTCATCGAACGAGGCGATGACGTACACCAAACCACTTGCAACATCCACGAGATAATTCGGCAATTCTGCCGCGTGCGTTTGCACCCACGATGCCACATCTTTGGGCGCGATGCCCACGCGCACGATGAGTGCGCGCGCCGGCGCGTCGCGCAAGAATCGCGTCCATATCGTCGTTCCACTCGCTTCGAGCATCAATGGAGTTGGCACGTCAAGTTGTTGCAACTCGGTGCGCACTTGTACAAGTTCGGCTTCTACGTCTTGCGCGTGTCCTTCGGCGGTGTACACCAGCGCGTACGGACTCGACACATCGGGCACGTTGTTTCCCGATGTAAACACAATCGCCGATGCCATCATCGCCACGCGCAACAAACGACTCGCGCACGTCAAACCAAAGTCCAAATCGTTCACAGGCACTACAAGCGTTTGTTGACGACGCGGCTTGGCAACGATCTTGAACGTCACATCGGTCAACACGCCAAGCGTCCCGTACGAACCGACGAACACTTTGGGCAAATCGTATCCTGCCACGTTCTTCACCAGCGGTCGCCCCGCGCGCACGATGCGTCCATCAGTCAGCGCGACGGTGCAACACAACATCACATCGCGCACCGAACCGTAACGCATCCGCAGAGGCGCGTTGAGGTTCGTTGCCACGATACCACCCGCCGTTGTTTCGCGCCAAGGCGATGCTAGCGGTACTTGCCAACCGTGCGCATCGAGAAACGCGTTCACGTCCGCCAATGTCATCCCTGCACCGACAGTGATGTACAAATCTTCAGGTGCGTAGCGAACAATACCACCCAGTTCGCGCGTGGACAACATCACCGCGCCGTTGCGTCGCGCGTTGATCGTCACGGGCACGCGCGCTTCTGCCAGCGCGCGCAAACTTGCCGCGACTTTTTGCGCGGTCTTGGGAACAAAAATATCGTGCGGAACAACCGACGCGGGCGACACGCGTTCGGCTTCGGGAAGATGCGCGGGAAAGATTTTGCCGGGGTTGAGCCACTGCATCGGATCGAAGACTTGTTTGATGTCCCACATCGCGCCCAGTTCCGCGCCGTCACACATCAACGGCATAAACTCGCGCTTTTCGATGCCGATGCCGTGTTCGCCCGAAATGCTTCCGCCATACTCGACGACGACGCGCGCGAATTCGGCAAACGCTTGTGTGCCGCGCCGAACCTCGTCGGCATTGTTAGGATCGTAGGGGATGTTCGGATGCAAGTTGCCATCGCCCGCGTGCATAATGTAGCCGACCATCAAATTGTGGCGCGCGCAAATCTCGTTCATCGCTTGCAATGTCTCCGCCAACCGACTGCGCGGCACGGTGCAGTCCATCGAAAATTTTTGCGGCGCGAGACGCGCGAACGCCCCCGCCGCGCTCTTGCGACCATACCACAAGCGTTCACGCTCTTCCGCATCGCGCGCCACGCGCACATCGAACGCGCCGTGTTGTTCGAGCACGCGCACAATCTCTTCCATCTGCGCGTCCAAACCTTCGGGATAACCATCCACCTCGACGATGATGAGCGCGCCGGCATTCACCGGCAAACCGATGTGCACGTAGTCTTCGACGATACGAATGATTTTTTGATCGAGCATTTCGATTGTCGCTGGCACCAAGCCCGCCGCAATCACCGCCGAGACTGCTGTGCCTGCGCGCTCGACCGAATCGAACGATGCCATCGCCGTCTTGACGCCGAGTGGATTGCGGAGCAAGCGCGCGTCCATTCGCGTAATCAAGCCGAGTGTGCCTTCGCTGCCAGTGATCAATCCTGCAAAATCGTACTCGGGATAATCGAACGCGCGTCCACCGAGATTCACGACGCGTCCATCCGCCAACACCACTTGGAGACCCAAGACATAGTTTGTCGTCACACCGTATTTGAAGCAGTGCGGACCACCGGCATTTTCCGCGACGTTGCCACCAATCGTCGCGGTGCGACCGCTCGCAGGATCGGGAGGATAGTACAACCCTTTGGTCTTGACGTACTCGTCGAGTGTGAGATTGATGACACCAGGTTCAACGACGACACTACGCCCCACGTCATCGAACTCGATGATGCGATCCATTCGCGCGAATTCGACGATGACGCCACCGTGTTCCGCGACCGCGCCACCCGACAAGCCGGTGCCTGCGCCGCGCGCGACGAGCGGCACACCGTATTGATTCGCCCAGCGCACCAGTTGGCTCACCTGTTCAACCGATTGTGGGAACACAACGGCGTCGGGATGTCCGTGTTCCCACGTCGCATCGTTTTCGTAGGTGAGGAGTTCAATCGGATCGGTGATGATTTGATGGGGGCGAAAGATACGTTGGAGTGATTGCAAAGCGTCTTTGGTCAGCATAGGTTTCTCCATTGCGCACATTGTATCCACATTACAAAGAATTGGCAACCAGAATCTTGATAACAAGTTGAGCGAAAAGATGGTTCGTGATAAACTACACTCAAGACCTGCTTTGCAAGGACTTGGTATGAACAAAATAATGCTTGCCCATTTTGAATCCGATTTGCGCATCCCCGTCGAACCCATTTTGATCGCACTGTTTGTGCTCGGCATCGTCTTGGCAATCGTGGGTGGTAATCCTGCTCAGGTGATTTTCATCCGCCCGCTGGTTGTGGGGTTGTGGTGTATCGCCGTCGGCAGTTGGATTCTAGAACGATGGAAGTCGCGCACAGGCACGTGGTTTCTCTGTTTGTCTTTGGTCGTCCTCATTTACCTTGTCCACGTCGGATTACCGCAACCGAATGCCATATTTTTGTTCGTCATTCCGCCTGTGCTTGCGGCGCCTCTCTTGGGTTTACCTTCGGCAAGTTTACTTGCGCTTGGAGAAAGCGCGCTGGTGGGGTGGGCATGGTATCTCAACAGCACAGAACCCGCCACGAGTCTTTTCACCTTGTTGACCACTTGGCTGTTGCTGGGGATTTTGTGGGGGATTGATTCGCGCGTGCGCCACATTGCCCAGTGGACGAGCGCGTACTATGAGCGCGCGCGGACGATGCTCGAACAAATTTACCAAGAACGCACCGAACGTGAACAGATGGTTGCTGATCTGGCACACGCCAATCGGCAATTGGCGTTGATGAACGAGAAATTACTTGCGGCGCGCCTTTTGGCAGAAGAAGCCCAACGCGCCAAAGCCGCATTCGTCGCGAATGTGAGTCACGAGTTTCGCACACCACTCAATATGATTATCGGACTCGTGGATTTGCTGTTGGAGACGCCGGATATTTACGGTAGCGATCTTCCCCCTGCCTTGCTCGAAGACCTTGAAATCGTTCACCGCAACTGTGAACATCTTGCCAGTATGATTACCGATGTACTCGATCTCTCACAAATCGAAGCCGGACGATTGGCGTTGCATCGTGAACAAGTAAATCTTGCCGAAGTGATCGAACGCGCGGTCGCACTGACGCAACCGTTGATCGAGAAAAAAGGATTATCTCTCCAAGTGAGTGTACCGCCCGATCTGCCAGAGGTTTACTGTGATCGCACACGGATACGCCAAGTCATCGTCAACTTGGTGAGCAATGCCGCGCGTTTGACCGAACGAGGTAGCATTCGCATCACTGCACAACACGACGCGAATCAAATCATCGTCAGTGTCAGCGACACAGGACCGGGAATTGCCCCCGAAGATGCGCAACGCATTTTCCAACCGTTCTATCGCGGCAAAACGGGGGGGCAAACGGGGAGCGGTTTGGGGTTGTCCATCAGCAAACACTTTGTCGAGTTACACGATGGCGAAATGTCGTTTGAAAGCACGGTTGGGGTTGGCACGACGTTTCGTTTTAGTTTGCCTATCTCGCCTTTCGTGCCTCCCACCACACCACCG
>JAOACU010000022.1 GCA_026417715.1 Anaerolineae bacterium
AGATGTGTATAAGAGACAGTCCCACCACACCACCGAGCGCGCTGATCAAAGACGATTGGGTGTGGCGCCAGCGCGTCGCGTCGCGTCGTCTTCCGAGCAAACCTCCGCGCCCGCGCATCCTCGTTTGCGACGAGAGTGGCGATTTGGCAACGATTCTGGCACGATACTCGGATGAGATCGAATTCGCTGAATGTTCCGAACCCACGCGTATTCGTCAAGCCCTTGCAGAATGTCCTGCGCAAGCCATTTTGCTCAACACGGCTTTACCGCATGATTTGTACACACGTTTGGAACACACCAGCCAACTCGTTCCCGATACGCCGATTCTGGGTTGTGCTTTGCCACCCAAAAGCGCGCACGCGTGGCAAGCCGGCGCGCTCGATTATTTGCTCAAGCCGGTGATGCGTCAGCATCTTGAACAAGCCCTTGCCAAAATCGGCAAGCCGATTCAGCGCGTCTTGATTGTGGACGATAATGGCGACGCGCGCCAACTCTTTACTCGAATGCTTGAGGCGTGCGATGACACCTTGCAAATCCGCACTGCTACGAGTGGCGCCCAAGCCCTCGAAGAATTGCGCACCTGTCCTCCCGATGTGATGCTACTCGACATCGTGCTACCTGATTTGGATGGCTGGGAAGTGTTGCGCATCAAGAACCAAGATGAAAACCTGCGCGCGATTCCTGTGATCTTCATCTCTGCCCAAGACCCACTCGAGCGCCCACTCACAAGTCGTGTGATTATGGCATCCATCGGTGAAGGAATCACAGTCCAGCGTTTGTTACGTTGTGTGCAGACCTTGACAACGGTCTTGACGCAACCCGATTCTGCACAGACTCGGACAAACCCAACACCCGATCCAGTGCTTGAATGAACTCTTGTCGCCGCACTGGTTTGGGCACATAGAGTTTCGCGCCTAACGCCAACGCCAGTTCTTCTTCGCGCACGACCGAACAAACGATGATGGGGATGGCACGTGTGGCAGGATGATTGTGCAAGTGCGAAAGAAGTTCCCACCCATCGGCATCGGGTAACATCACGTCCAACACAATCACATCGGGAGCAACGGCTTGGATCGTTTCTAACGCGCGCGCGCCTTCGCGTACTGGCACAATGTGATAGCGCGTCCCTTGCACATAGCGGCGGGAAAAAAGAATCAAATCCGCATTGTCATCCACCACCAACACTTTGTACGCCGTGTGCGGAAAATGGATGACACAAACGAATTGTTCGTCTTGTGTAACCGATGTCAGCGTGCCATTATGCGCCGCCAGTAGTTCCTGCACCAAGTCATCCATTGGCAGTGGTGTACTTGGCACAGTACTTGCTGTCAACGTAATCGTGATGCCCTCGGCATTTTGTTCCGCCCCCACTTGTACCTGCCCTGATGCCATTCGCCGCACCAATTCCGACATTGTGCGCACGAGAATTTGCCGCAATTCGGACGGATGCATTGCTACACTCAAGCCCGGTCGAATCGGACGCACGGCTAACGTGACGTGACGCCTGCTGGCAACCGCGTGCACCAACTCGACCACACGTGCAATCGTATCTCCCACATCAAAAGTTTGTTCGATTCCACCGCGCTCTAGCGCGTTCAATTCCTGTCGCACTTGGACGATGCGCGCGGGCGTTTCGTCCCTGCCCTGCTCGGCTGCCAAATAATTTTCCCACAGTCGTTGCGCCAAGACGTGAATCGCTTGCGCTTGTTCACGACGCACGTGACGCGGCGTGATGCCTAAACGCTCAGCGGTTTCCTCTTGAGTCAATTTTTGAATGTAGCGACACGCCAACACGTCGTACAATCGCCGACTGCGCGCCGCTGGCGGAGTATCGGGCGGCGGCGCTAGCGTTTGAATGAGGCGCAAGATGCTTGCCTGAAACGCATCGGCTTCACAGCCCAAGACGTTACGCAACTCGATGGGCGGTGCGTACGTTGGATCGTAAAGATGATTGAGAGCATTCTGTAAATCTTGTTCTAACTCATCTTGTCCTAAATATGTCCGCATCGTGACCTTGTCCATCCACTCTAGAATCGTTATACTACAATTGGTGCATTGCACGCTCTTTCATTCTAACATTTGACTACCGCACCGTCAACCTACAGTTTGATGAATAACTGCACGCTGAATGTGCGTTAATCTTACACCACTCGAGGAGGAGAAAAAAATGAAAGTGTTCAGATGGATTGTGCTCATCGGCATTCTGCTGGCGATGGTAGTGGCGTGTGCTCCCGCTCCTACACCGACGCCCACACCGCAACCCGTCGTCACACTGCGTTATTCCAACTGGCACCTTGCGGAGGCGCACTGGGAGAGAACTATCAAAGCCGCGATTCCACTGTTCGAGAAAGAAAATCCTAACATCAAGGTCAGTCTCGAAGTGGTCTCGTACGCCGAGAAGGAAGCCAAGTACGCCACCGAAATTCAAGCCGGCGCCGGCCCCGACTTGATTCACCTCGCGGGGTACTCCATCCGCCACTTTGTTGAGAGTGGGTATCTGTATGACATTACCCCATTCGTCAACAAAGAAGCCCCCAATTTCTTGGATCAGTGGTATCCGCACCTTGTTGATCTCTTCAAGTATCAAGGCAAGTTGTACGGGCTCCCCAGCGATTACATGGCAATGATCTTGGTGTACAACAAGAAACTATTCCAGGAAGTTGGCTTGGATCCCAACAAACCACCCAAAACCTGGGATGAGTTTCTGACCTACGCCAAGAAACTCACGCGCGATCGCAAAGGCAGTGGTAAAATTGACGCGTGGGGTTTTGGCACCGTCGGCGCGATTGATCCGGGTTGGGAATTGCGCTTTTCACCCGTCCTACTCAGTCACGGCGCGTCGTATCTGACGCCGGACAACAAATGCTCTGCGCTCAACACACCCGAAGCCAAAGAGGCGTTCAAATTCTGGGTCGGCTTGGTCACCGATGCCAAAGTCGTTCCGCCGGGTGTGACAACACAAGGCGCGGGCGCCGTACGCACACAATTCGCGAACGAACTGATCGCGATGAAGATCGGTTCGGGATGGACAGCACCCATCGTGCCCACCATCAACAAAGAGTTCAACGTTGCCGAGAACTTGGGCGCGGCACCGATGCCGGTCAAAGCCGGCAAGACACTCTCCAAGACAACGACGGCTTGGTACAGCGGTTGGATGATCACCAAGAATACCAAGTATCCAGAACAAGCGTGGAAACTGCTCAAATGGCTGACCAGCAAAGAGAGCGATCAACGCTGGTTCGATGGAGCACGCGTCCTCTCGGCGCGCCGCGATGTGTCCGGCGATCCTGACAAGGGCATCAAACCTTATCAAGCCATCGTGGATGACAAATTCGCTCAGGTGATCTCCGCCGAATTGAAGAACGCGCAAATCAATCCACAGTTGAAAGAGTGGCCCCAAATCGCCGATACGGTGAACAAAGAAGTGCAAAACGCGTTCACCGGCAACAAGACACCTGATCAAGCCCTGAAAGACGCGCACGATCAAATCAACATCATCCTAGCACCCTATCGCCGAGCCGGCGAAACTTGCCCCGCTTACTAATCCTACACTGGGAGGAATTGTCCCGCTGGACAATTCCTCCCGCGTCTCCGATGACAGTCGAAAATGGAACGTGTATCCTTCAGATTGGGTGATCGCGCGCCAGCCTGGCGCGAATCGCTATCCAAAGCCGAAATGACGGGATATGCTTTCATACTCCCGTGTATGATTTTGATGCTCGTCGTCTTTGGGATTCCCGCGACGGTGGCTGTCGCCAACAGTTTCACACCGATTTGGTCAGAAGTCAAAACTTTTACATTCGCAAATTATTTACGCCTGCAACAAGACAAGCAATTCTGGGAATCCTTGCGCGTGACGTTGCTCTTTGTCGCAGGCACCGTATCGCTACATCTGGCTTTGGGTTTGGGTGTCGCTTTGGCGCTCAATATTGATGTACCCGGCAAGTGGCTCTTTCGCATCATCGCCATTCTCCCTTGGACTGTTCCCGATGTTATCACAGGAATCGTCTGGCGATATATGTACGACCCGACAGCGGGAATTATCAACTATTTTCTTGATCGTATCGGCGTGCCAAATCCGTATATCGAATGGTTAGGACGTCCGTATCTTGCCTTGCCTAGTGTGATCGTCGCTGATGTTTGGCGCGGGTATCCGTTCGTGATGCTCATTCTGCTTGCGGGCTTGCAAGCGATTCCACAAGAGTTGTACGAAGCCGCGCGCGTAGATGGCGCGACCGCGTGGCAAGAATTTCGTCACATCACGATTCCAGGTCTATCGCGAATGTTTATGATTGCTCTCGCGCTGGATACCATTTGGCAATTCCGTCGCTTTGGTTTGGTTTACAATATGACCCAAGGTGGACCAGGCAACGCGACCGAGATTCTACCTCTGGCAATCTACAATCAATATTTTAAATTTTTCAACTTTGAATACGCCTCGGCGATGGCAGTCGTCCTTGCCGTGATTATGCTCATCATCAGTATTCCGTACATCCGTTTGGTTGCTAGGAGAGTGTGATGAGACGCTACAAACGCATACGCACCCTCATCGTCTATGTGATTTTGATTGCGGTCTGTATTTTCAACTTGTTGCCATTCTTCTTTATGCTCTCCACTTCTTTGAAAACTGAGCAAGAATCCTACGAGATTCCACCGACTTTTTGGCCGCGTCAACTCACACTCGATGCATACATCCAAGTCATTCTTTGGACGAACTTCCCTGCCTACTTTTTGAACAGTACGATTGTGGCTCTGGGCACGGCGATTTTCTCGACGATGCTCGGCGCGCTCGCGGGCTATGGTTTCTCGCGTTATAACTTTCGCGGCAGAGAATCGTATATGGGTCTGATTCTGGCAACGCAAATGCTTCCTGGTGTTTTGTTGGTGGGACCCTATTTCAAATTACTCGCCGCGATAGGTTTATACAACACTTATCTTGGACTCATTCTTGCTTTTACCACCATCACACTCCCCTTTAGCGCATGGATGCTCAAGGGATTCATTGACACTGTCCCCGAAGAATTGGATCACGCCGCGATGGTAGATGGTTGTACACCTCTCGGTGCGTTTGTGCGCGTGGTTTTGCCCGTCATCACGCCGGGTATGGTCGCGACGATTGTGTTCGCGTTCTTGCTGGCGTGGGGAGATTTGCTATGGGCATTGATCTTGACCAGCGGCGATGAAATGGCAATGGTCACACTGGGTTTGACGCGTCTGGTCACCCAGTTCCGCATCATCTGGCCCCAATTGATGGCAGGTTCGATCATTGCCTCGGTGCCGTGTATGATTTTGTATCTGGCATTGCAAGATTATCTGGTCAAGGGCTTGACCGCTGGCGCGGTCAAGGAATAACCTTTCCCACCGTCTTGGTTTTGATAATTGATTCCCCTCTTGAAAAACTTGACAAGATGTAGTATAATATCAATAGATGAAATAAATTTCATAATATGAAATGAGACCAAGAGGGGAATTCAGATATGAGTGTCACTATTCAAGCCGTCGCGCGTGCCTTAGATATCCTTAACGTGCTTGCCACAAGCCCCAATGGTTTGACCAATCGAGAAATCGCACAGCAATTACATCTAAACGTTAGTACGACCCATCACTTGGTCAATACCCTCGTGGCAAAAGGGTATGTGCATCGTTGCGATGGCAATAAATATTGTCTGGGACATGCCGTTGCTCATCTCCATAAAGCATACTTGGGTAACGTCAATCCTAACGCTCATTTGTACGATGCGCTGAACAAGTTGGCTGAAGTCACCGGAGAAACGGCGTACTTGTGCGTCTGGCAAGATGGGCACGCGGTCATTCAAAGTATCGTCGAAGGTTCGCACGCGGTTCGCGTGGGGGGACTTTATGTGGGCTATCGAGACAACACGCACTTTCGTTCGGCAGGCAAAGTCTTTCTCGCCTACTTGAGTCCACAAGAACTCGATGCCTATTTGAAGACGGCAGATTTCACACCGTTGACAGCAAAAAGTGTGCCCAACGCTGAGAAATTGAAGGAGCAGTTACGCCAAGTGGTGCGTCAGGGCTATGCTGTAGATTACGGCGAATTTGCCGACGATGTGTGTTGTGTCGCAGCACCGGTCTTTTCGGCAGAGGGCACGATTGTCGCCGCGCTCACTGTATCGGCACCTGAACAACGTTTCCTGCGCACACAAGAGAAACTCAAAAGTGCAGTCTTGCACGCTGCC
>JAOACU010000221.1:0-450 GCA_026417715.1 Anaerolineae bacterium
GCATTCGCGCGTGCGAAATTGGTAGTGTGATGTTTGCGAAAAAAGACGCGGTAACGGGTGAGGTGAAATATCCCGCGCTCGATCTCGTGCGGCTGGCGATTCCGCGTCGTGTGTACACGCAATCGCATTTCGATTACGTGGCGGAAGTGATCGCGAAAGTACACGAAAAGCGCGAAAGCATACGTGGCGTACGGATTGTGTACGAGCAACCGCGCCTGCGGCATTTTACGGCGCGGTTTGAGGAGGTATGAGCAAAATGGGGTAGCGCTACAAAACTAATGCTGGTAAGGCAATCTGTCACGCTGAGCCCTTCCTTACGTCAGGGTACGCTCTTGGGTAGAAAGAGGTTTCCAGACCTCAGGTCTCGGAGACCTGTGAGGTCTGAACAAGCCATTTACCGTTTTCTACTCAAGAGCGTCAGGGTAAACTCCGCGAAGCGTCTCGCAAAGT
>JAOACU010000221.1:460-5020 GCA_026417715.1 Anaerolineae bacterium
CGTTCAGTAACGCCAATATGTTTGTGATGCGGATGAGTAACAATTTCAGGGTGATGCGGTGCGTTATCGTATCGAAAGACTAGTTGTCCTGCGCGAAAATACGAGTAGGCATAATGCACGCGAACAGGATAGCCCAACTCGGTCGAGACAACTTCGTAAATATCCAAGTACGATTCATCCCAAAAGTAGATTCGACAGCGCACAAGCCCATTGTAATCATCGGACGCCAAGCACGTCATTGGCGTTTCGATTCTGCCAATGCGAACGTTCTGCCGTAAACCACGTTCCATTGCGGCAAAATAATCATCAATGGTCATACGGCTACCGACTCGCGTTGCATAAACTGACGCACAGGCAACGAGGTCAGGTAGAGATGATATAACCCCGCCCACAACATCACATCGTCATCGTCACCCAGTTCGCCATTCTGAAACCGACGATAGAATTCGATGGTCGAGTAGCCGTAGCGCTGTTCGTACTCTTTCAAGCGTTCACTTAACTCATCAAAGGTTAAACGACGTGGTTTGAACATAGTGCTAACGCCATCCTGCATCGTAACACACGGATTTATTCTAGCATGAACGTTGATGAGCGTCAAACGTTTCTTGAAGGTGCGGACTCGAAGAGTAGCAAATGAAAACTATAATGTACCTGATTCCACTCATTGCCATAGCGGTCTTTTTTCTGGTCATCGCCGAGATACGCGGCAATCGGCGCGTGCGTTTCATCCTCAAACCGCTATCCACCCTACTGGTGATTGCCGTCGCGTGCCTGGCGTTCCTGGAGCCAACACAAAATCTCACGTACACAATCGGCGTGTTGATCGGGCTGGTCTTTTCCTTCGGCGGCGATGTGGCACTGATGTACGAGAATCGCAAGGCATTTATGTTGGGTCTGGTCTTGTTTCTTCTCGCGCACATTGCCTACACAGCAACCTTTGCGCTGATGACCGGCTTGTCCGCGCTGGATATTGCCTCGACGATTCTCTTGCTCGCGCTGGGTGTGTGGTTCTATCGCGTGATCGCGCCGAATCTGGGAACGTTGCGCGTGCCAGTGATTGTGTACATCGTCGTCATCTCGATAATGGTGAATCGCGCGATTTCCACGTTTGCGAGTCCCGTCTTCAATAACATACAAGCGTGGATGATTGCGCTGGGTGCAATTCTGTTTTACATCTCCGATATGATGCTTGCCGCCGCGCGTTTCTGGAAGCCGTTTCGCTACAATCGCATCAGTTTGGCGTTTTACTACGCGGGACAATTGTTGCTTGCACTCGCGGCAAGTTATTTTGCATAGAAAACACCACTACGAGGTATCCCATTGACCTTTGCAATCGAAACACACAACTTGGGTCGGGTGTACAAAATTCGCGACACCAAAAAGAAAGAACACAAAGAACTGATCGCGCTACGCGAGGTAAACCTACAAATCGAACAAGGCGAACTGTTTGGCTTGCTCGGTCCGAACGGCGCGGGCAAAACCACACTCATCAAAATTCTGACGACGCTACTCGCACCAACATCGGGCTGGGCGCGCGTGGCAGGGTTCGATGTGATGCAACAACAAGCGCAGGTGCGTCCACTGATCAATATGGTATCGGGTGGCGAATCGTCGGGGTATGGCTTGCTCACTGTTCGCGAAAATCTTTGGATGTTTGCGCAATTCTATGGCATCCCCAGCGCGCAAGCCAATCGCCGTATCAAAGAATTGCTCGACATCGTCAAGATGAGTGATCGCCTCAACACCAAATCATCCGATCTCTCCACCGGCTTGCGCCAAAAGATGAACATCGTGCGCGGGTTTATGACCGATCCAAAAGTCATCTTTCTCGATGAGCCGACGCTGGGGCTAGACGTGGGTGCAGCGCGCGATGTGCGCGCGTTCATCCGACAATGGATCACCGAACACCGCGAGCGCACTGTCCTGCTGACCACTCACTATATGGTCGAAGCCGATGAATTGTGCGACCGGGTTGCCATCATCAATCAAGGGCGGGTACTGGCCTGTGATACCCCGCGAACCTGAAACAACGTTTACAACGCGAGGCAATCTTTCGCATCGAAACGAATCGGCTGAATGGCGCCAACCTTGATCCGTTGCGCGCTCTGCCCGGCGTGCGCCGCGTCACGCACAGTTCGGGTGAAGCGCGCGATACACTCGAATTCGTCCTCGAAGATGAACAGGTGTTGAGTGCCGTGATCAACACGATGGAATCACAACAGATACGCTTGCACCACCTTGACAAGCGCGAACCAACTTTGGAAGATGTATTCATTGATTTGGTCGGTCGTCGTATGGAAGAGGTAGAGTATGACTCGCGTTGAAAAACAAACGGGCTGGCGTTTGTTCGTGCGGACGATCATCGGGCGCGCCTATCCGCGCGTGGTCGGTATGCAACGCGAAAAATCGTGGATGTTCTTCGATGTGTTTTTGCCAATGCTCTCAGTCTCGGCATACGTCTTTGTCTATCGCGCGCTACGCGCGCCCGAAGAGTACGTTGGCTTTGTCGTTGTAGGCGGCGCGATGACCGCGTACTGGCTGAACGTGTTGTGGTCTATGTCCAGTCAACTGTATTGGGAAAAAGAGACCGGCAATCTTGCGCTCTACATTATGGCACCCAATTCGCTGATGGCAATCTTGTTGGGAATGGCGCTTGGTGGAATGTTTGCCACCACCTTGCGCGCGTTCGCGGTGATCCTTGTGGGCAGTCTCGCCTTTCAGGTGCACTATACGATTGTCAGTCTGCCCGCCTTGCTCGCCGTCTTTGCGTTGACGATGACCGCGCTCTACGGAATGGGAATGATGCTCGCGTCCTTGTTTCTGCTTTTGGGACGCGAGGCGTGGCATCTCTCCAATCTCGCACAAGAGCCGATCTATCTTCTTTCGGGATTTTACTTTCCCATCAAAAGTCTCAACTTTTGGATCGCGCTGGGCGCGTCCATCATCCCACTCACACTGGGACTCGATGCGATGCGTCAACTGGTGTTTCCGTCTGGCGCGATGTTGGGATTCTTGAGTGTGTCTATCGAAATCGCGATCCTCGTTGTTTTGTGCATCGTCTTTCTCATCGCTGCGCGCCTCTTGCTCGATTATATGGAACGGCTGGCGATTCGCGAGGGACGCCTAACGGAGAGTCGAAGATAGTGGCACAATTGGAAATGTCGAATCGAAAATCCGCAAGCACAAAACCTGGGGCTATGTGGCGCTCGTTCACAACAGCCACGTGGCTCGGTTGGCAAATCGAATCGAACTGGACCGACCCGTTCTTGTTCGCGGTCTATTCGATCGTCAAGCCACTGGCGAGTGTGATGATTCTGGTAGTGATGTACGCCGTGATCACGCGCGCCGATTTTGCATCGCCTCTGTTCGCGTACATCTATCTAGGCAACGCGTTTTATATGTACGTGGGCGCGGTGATGACCGGCGTATCGTGGGCAGTGATTGACGACCGCGAACATTATCGAACCCTGAAATACATTTACACCGCGCCGATTGATTATATGGCATACCTGTTGGGACGTGGTACGGCGCGTATGCTCACCGGTTCGATCTCGGTCTTTATCACGATTGTTTGCGGCGTGCTCTTTTTCGGTATGCCAATACGCGCGGAACAAATCAACGTGCCCTTGTTCGTCACAACGCTTGCGCTGGGTATCGTAATGCTCGCGTTGATGGGACTTGTGCTGGCAGGAGTTACACTACTCACCGCGCATCACGCTGGTTACATAGGCGACGCAACGGCGGGCGCGCTCTATCTATTCAGCGGCGCGATTTTTCCGCTCGATGTGCTACCCGAGTTGCTGCGTCCACTCGGCTACCTGATGCCGATCACGTACTGGCTGGAATTGTTGCGCCGTTCGCTCGTTGGCTCAGTCGCGCAAGCGTTTCCGACTTTATCGGCTTGGAGTAACACAGAACTGTTTGCCATCCTGCTGGGCTTGACGATACTGTTTGGTGCGCTCTCGCTGGGCGTGTTTCGCTGGTGCGATTGGCGCGCGCGCGAATTTGGTTTGATTGATCGAGTAACCAATTACTGAAAACTTTTCCGCCGTACTGAATTTTCGCCACAGAGCGCACAGGGGGCACAGAGAAATATCTTTCTGACCCAAGTGCATCTCTCTGTGTTCTAGTATGATATGATTATATCGGTGTGGCATACCGATCTGTGTCTAGGTGAAAAAGACCGTCACAGAGTGTTGGTAGCCACACCATACCACCTCCAAGACCGAACAGTTACGAGGGCACTCCAGCCCGCATGGGCTAGCAAGGTGTGCTGAAATGCTAGCACAATCTCATCCTTTTTCAGGAGGCGAACATGGCAACCGAACGCTTCATCGGTATTGATGTGTCCAAGTCGAAATTAGATGTGGCGTTTGACCACACCGAACCAGCACGCGTGGAAAGCATTCCGTATACCTCAGCGCACGTCGCACAACTGGTCAACCGTCTTCAAGCACTCCAGCCCCAACTCATTGTGCTGGAAGCCACAGGCGGCCTGGAGCGTCCATTGTTGGAAGTGCTCCAGAAAGCCCACTTGCCTGTGGTACGAGTGCAGCCCCG
>JAOACU010000222.1 GCA_026417715.1 Anaerolineae bacterium
CTTTTTCGACAATCGTTACGGCACGGGACAATCAACGGTGGATGGCATCATCCGCGCGACGAATCTTTTGTTCGCCGGCAAAGTGTTCGTCGTGGGCGGATACGGTTGGTGTGGGCGCGGCGTCGCGATGCGCGGGCGCGGCTTGGGCGCGCGCGTCATCGTGACCGAAGTGGATCCGCTCAAGGCACTCGAAGCCGTGATGGATGGCTTTGAAGTGATGACGATGGAACAAGCCGCCAAGATTGGTGATATTTTTGTCACAGTCACCGGCAACAAGAATGTGATTGATGCGCGCCATTTTCCGCATCTCAAAGACGGCGCGGTGATTTGCAATTCGGGTCACTTTAACGTCGAAATCAACATCCCGCAACTCGAAGCGATGGCAGTGGAGAAACGTCAGGTGCGCGAATTTGTCGAGCAATACATTTTGCCCGATGGACGACGCATCAACTTGTTGGCGCAAGGGCGTTTAGTGAACCTTGCCGCCGCTGAAGGACATCCATCGTCGGTGATGGATATGTCGTTCGCCAATCAAGCATTGAGTTGTGTGTATATCACTAAGCACGGCAAAGAGTTACCTAAGAACGTTTTCCCCGTGCCGACCGAGATTGACAAAGAAATCGCGCGCCTCAAACTCGAAGCGATGGGCATCACGATTGATAAACTCACGCCCGAACAAGAGGCGTATTTGGCAAGTTGGGAAGAAGGAACATAGGTAAATTTCAGATTGCAGATTGTAGATTTTTGATTGTTCAATCTGCAATCTAAAATCTGCAATGTGAGAGGAGACTTATGAGTACGACCTTTATGTCCGCGTCCAAACTCTTGCTCACTTCCGAATCGGTGACGGAAGGGCATCCCGATAAAGTGTGCGATCAGATTTCGGATGGAGTGTTGGACGCGGTGTACGCCCAAGACCCGTACGGACGCGTCGCGTGTGAAGCCGCGTGCAGTGGTGGCTTGATTGCGGTGATGGGAGAAATTACCACCACAGCAATTTTCAACCCGTACGAAATCGTGCAAAAAACTTTGGAGAAAATCGGCTATACTGATTCCAAATATTGGCTCGATTACAAAACCGCTGGCATCATCACTGCCATCAAAAAACAATCGCCCGACATTGCGCAAGGTGTGAACGATGCGTTGGAAGAACGCGAAGGGAGTGGCGACCCGATTGATAAAATCGGCGCGGGTGATCAAGGGATGATGATTGGCTTTGCGTGCAACGAAACACCCGAGTATATGCCGCTCACGATCTCGCTCGCGCATAAACTCGTCAAACGCCTTGCGGAGGTACGCAAAGCCGGCGTGTTGGCGTATCTGGGTCCAGACGGCAAATCGCAAGTGACGATTGAGTACGCGTACGGCAAGCCCAAGCGCGTGGATGCCGTTGTCATTTCGACTCAACACCTTGATAGCGTGTCGCAACAAAAGATTCGTGAGGATGTGATTGAACACGTCATCAAGCCGATTATCCCCGCGCAATTCTTGGATGCGCAAACACGCTTTTACGTGAATCCCACTGGTCGCTTTAACATTGGTGGTCCTGTGGGCGATGCGGGCTTGACCGGGCGCAAGATCATCGTGGACACGTATGGGGGGGTGGCGCGGCACGGTGGCGGCGCGTTCAGTGGCAAAGACCCAACCAAAGTAGATCGGTCGGGTGCGTATATGGCGCGCTATGTGGCAAAGAACATCGTCGCGGCAGGACTCGCTGAGCGTTTCGAGATTCAGATTGCGTACGCGATTGGCGTGGCGCGTCCCGTGTCAATGATGTTCGAGACGTTTGGCACCGAAAAAGTCTCGCACGAAAAAATCGCGCAACTCATCAACGCGCATTTCGATTTGCGTCCGGCGGCGATCATTCGCGATTTGAATCTGCGTCGCCCGATTTATCAACCGACGGCGGCGTATGGTCACTTTGGGCGTCACGATATTGACGCGCCTTGGGAAAAGATGGACAAGGCAGAAATTTTGCGAACGGAAGCGGGATTGTAAAAAAGAAGGGGCAAAAGTCATAACGACTTTTGCCCCTTTTGAATTTCAGCCGCGTAAGAGTACATCTGTCAACGCCGGTGCCAGATCGGCAAGGGTGTGCACGCGCGGGGCAAGGTGCTCGCGCGCGGCACCGATAAGCATCGTTGGCACAGGATTGCGCGTGTGGGCGCGCGTGGTTGTGTCTTCGATATTCCCGTGATCACTTGTGATGACGATGAGTGTGTCGTTCAAATCACTTGCCTCCAACACTCCGCCCAGCAGTTCATCCACTTCGGCGAGGACGCGCGTGGTGAATGCCGCATTCGCCTTGTGTCCTGCCGCATCGGTGAGAAAGTATTCAAAGAGTGTGAAATCGTTTTCAGCAGCCAGGCGCGCGAGATTCGCGCCCGCTTGGCGCGCGGTGATGAGCGGAACATCTGCACCATGCTCGCGCCAGATGTGATTGGTGACGAACGCGCTGACGGCGTTCCCCGCGCGCAAATCGTCAATGTCGCGATAACGTACACCAGCGGCTTGGACAGCGTACGAGGTCGCGCTGCGGCGCGCTTTGTCGCGCGCGAGTCGTTCAAAGAAAATCGGCGGATAGGCGTTGGCGAACGCGACGCGGTGACCGCTCGCGGTGAGTCGCATTAGCAAATTATCGCGCGTCAACAAGGCGCGTAGTGAGTCGTTCGGATACGGACCCACGTGCGCGCCGAGCGCGCGCGGTGCGTTGATGCCGGTGAGGAGTGTGGTTTGCCCCGTCGCGCTTTGCGGCAGACCCGCTACGCCCAGTGTCGCATCGGTAGGAACGACCATCGCGCGCGCGGATCGCAGCGTGCTCTCGCGTGTGGGCATCGCACCATCGCACAAGGCGCGCAGGGTCGGCATCGGCGCAGTGAGAAATGGATTCGTTGCAGGATCGTTCGCGCCCAGCCCCCAACCATCGAAAAAAAGTAGCAGAACGCGCATCGGTCAATAGTCGGTAGGAAGTTGTCCTTTGAAGGGACCTGGGGTTTGCAGTTTGATGCTCGTCAACGCGGCGGCAAAGCGCGCGGCGTGATCAGGCGACGCGCTCAGACGTTTGCACAAGTACGCTGCGATACACGTATCGCCGCGACCAGTGCGTCCTTGAATTTCTTGCGCGCGCCAAGGATAAGCATACACCTGCCCTTCGGCATAGACCATCACGCCGCCGTTGTGCGTGAGGACGATTTCCTGCGGACCATACGAAGCGAAAAAGCGTAATGCTTCTTGCAGGTCGCGCGTGCCCGCGAGGAACTCGGCTTCGGTGCTATCTACTTTGAGCACGTTGACCAAGTGTAACGTCGCTGACATTTCGTTCCACCTGGCATAGCGCAACATCCCGTTATCATTCACGCGAATAAACCCTTGCACATCGAGCGATACGCGCGTTTGTTTGGCAGCGAGCGCGGCGATCACATTCAACGGTACTTCGCCACGAATGGACGCGCCGATGTGAAAGACGCGCGCGTGAATCGGTGTGATTTCAGCGGGGGTGAATGCGCCAGCGAAACCAGTTGCGTAGATGATGCGCTCGTCCAAATTCTCGTTAGGATAGACGATGCGGAGACACGTGGATTCGGGTGTTTCTTTGGCAAACATCGTCACACCCATACTTTGCAATTCTTCCACCACGCCCCAGTCTTCTTTGGCAAGGCGCGTCACTACTGCGACGCGTAAACCCATTGGAATCGCCACGTGCGCGCCGTAGTAATACGCGCCGCCGCGATGGATCGTTTTGCCGTGTGGATTTTCGACCGTGTCTTTGGTAAAGTGACCTACAAATGCAATGTCGAACATAGTGCTCCTCAACGTGTATGGATATTCTTGAGTGTACACTGAAAGATGAAAAATACCAAATGGCTCGATGACAATTCACATCTTGGAATTCTGATTGCACACGTCTGGTGCCAAGCCCGTTCAACTTCTTGCGTTGTGGATGGGAATCGGGTGGGAGGAGGCGCGTACATTGCTGGAGGGTGGTGATCAAAAAGTAATGCCGACAGTGTCATTCTGAGGCGCGTCTTTTTTTCTGTCTATGAGCGAACCAAGTTAGGGAAATATGCAACGTAGGACAAAGTTTCAAACTTGTCCTACCGCTATTCAAATAGGTTGTACGTTGTCACGGGTTCTAATCCGCGCTGGGGCAACATCAGCGCATCGAATAGGGTGAGGCGATGATGGGGTAACGCTTCTGCGCTAACGGGACGACCAAACGCTTGGCGCAGAAACATATAGCGCGAGGAGAAGACGAGGGCATTCCATTGCGCGTGCCAATGCACGCAGAGTGGATTGTTGTGTTTGAGGACAAGCAAATGCGTCGGTACACGTTGATCACAAGCGATGAAAGTGAAATCGCCTTCAAGTAGACGAAGGCGCGCGGCAATCGTGGGGAGATAATGGCTGTTCGTCGAAAGAGGAACGTCGGCAAGTAGTTGAAAGATGATTTCACTGTCCACTTGCGCGTGGCGTACGTAACCATAGCGCGTAAACAACTCGTCGTCGTTGTGAATGTGTCCGTTGTGAACACCCCAGACAGGTCCGCTGTGTAGTGGGTGATTGTTGGCGTTGTTGTGTGGACTGCCTTTGGTGGGCAAGCGCGTATGTCCAAGCACGATTGTTGTTTGCGCGTCGAGACGCGTCATCAGCGCGCGATATTCGGGGGTTTGAGTAAATTCACTGGCGGGCAGAGGCATTTTGGCTACTGCGATTTGCCCATCCACTTGCATCACAGCCAGCCCCGTTGCCGCCTTGCCGCGCTCTTCGTTGTAGATCAGGTTGCGCGTGAAAACATCGGTTAGGGCGCGCCACTGCTCCGCTGAACGTTCTTGGGGATAAAGTAAGAGCGCTGCGATACCACACATCGTTCAACTCGTAAAGACGACTGCGCCTTGCCGCGCGTCCCAGCGCAAACCGCGCAACGCGCGCACGCGCTCAAGCCGATGTTCCAACTCTTGCGGCGTGAGGAACAATTCGCGCGCGGCGTGCCATTGCCACGCTTCGATAGATGGTAGTCC
>JAOACU010000223.1:0-501 GCA_026417715.1 Anaerolineae bacterium
GGGCGAGGTCGCGCAACTTGGTCTCGTTTGCGCGAATCGCTTGCCACGCATGTTGTTTTAGATCATTCAGAGACATACACGTCGGACAGATTAGCCAAGATAAATTTTTCCACGAAGGACACGAAGGGCACGAAGAAAATGTGTGTTTCTTCGTGTCCTTTGAGGATCAAAAATTATTTCGGGTAACCACTAGCGAACAGCGCGCAGATATTTTCGGGTGGCACTTCGGCTTGGATGTCGTGCACGGCGGCTAGGACGAAACCCCCATCGCGCGCAAGATCGTTCACACGGCGTTGCACTTCGGCACGCACATCGTCGGTTGAGCCGAGACACAGCACGCGTTGCGTATCAATGCCGCCCCAAAACGTTAGACCATCGCCCCAACGCCGCTTGAGTTCTGCCGTGTTCCCCATCTCACCTGCCGATACCTGAATCGGATTGAGCGCGTCCACACCCATCTCGACAAAATCGTCTATCAGCGACCAAACGTTGCCGCATGTG
>JAOACU010000223.1:511-4986 GCA_026417715.1 Anaerolineae bacterium
GTACAAGCCACTGCGCTTGAGCAAATCAAAAACGCGACGCAAGCGCGGCTTGAGCAGTTGCTCGAACGTACGTCGCGACACCATCGGACGATCCTGAAATGCAAGGTCATCGGCATAGATCACTACGTCTGCATAGGTGCCGACATCGCGCAGCATCGCCGCAGTTTCAGTGAGCCACACCTCGAGCACACGGTCCATCAGTGCGGCGGCAAACGAGGGGTCTATGACCAAATCCATCAGCCATTGATCAAAGCCGCGCAGGAATTGCGCCTGGTGCATAAAGCCGACTTCGGGGTTGAGCACAAGGGCTTTGTCGGTAGTGGCGCGCAAGTGACGTGCGGATTGGGCAAGCGTACGAAAATCCTCTTGCGGTGTGGGAAAGCGAAAGGCGCGCACATCGCTAATACTGGTCGCGTTTGCCAATGGCGGATGACTGACGTAGTAATGTCCATCGGCATCGGGTAGGCGCCGTTCGATGCCCCAGCGATCTACGTACGCTCGACGCGCGTCAAGAGTCGGCGCAATGCCAGCGGATTCGGGAATCAGCGGTAGTAGATCAATCCCCAAGTGTTCGATGACAGGCATTTCGACACGCGCGAGTTGTGCGCGTGCACTCAAATATTCCCATCTATCGTCCAGCCCCAGATATCGCTTGAGTGCGCGATACGCGCGCGGGTGAATGCCAGTGGCAGTCGTACTCCCTAGATCACGCGGCACGCGATCAGGGGAGGAATGTTGTAACGCCGCAAGCACACGCTCGCGCGAGTTCATTGCTGCATCTCCGCGACAAGAGTGAAATACCCTGCTGCATCCAGCGCGGCGCGTAGTTGTTCCTGTTGTTCGTCATTCAGCGCGACAAATGGCGCGCGCACATTGCCACAATCCACACCGAGAAAACGCATCACTGCTTTGGTGGCAGGGATCACGCCAAATGGTCGCAGAGCAACGATGATACGATTGGCTTGGAATTGTAATGCTTGGGCGCGCGCCAAATCGCCACGCGTCCATGCGGCAAAAATGTTTTTGTAGAGCCAAGGCATAAAGTTATAGGTAGTGCCAATACCGCCGTGAGCGCCCATCACCAGAAAAGACAAGAGCATTTCGTCAGGTCCCGGGATGACATTGAATTCAGGTCCGCACGCTTCAATGATTTCCCGAAAGGTGAGTTGATCGTAGGAAGTGAATTTCAAACCACGTACCACACCTTTGCGCCACAAGCGCGCAATGAATGCGGCGTCGAGATGAACGTTCGTAGCGTTCGGGATGTTGTAGATGTAGAGCGGCAAGCCGACTTGCGCGATGGCGCGATAGTGTGCTTCGATACCGTTTGTACCGACGTGGTAGTAGAACGGTGGAATTGCAGCAACCGCGTTCGCGCCGATGGTGCGCGCATGCTGTGCAAGTCGTACCGACATCGGCGTTGCCAACGCGCCGACGTGCACGATAACCGGTACGCGCGCGGCAACTTGGCGTACAACGATTTCAGCGACGTGCGCGCGTTCGGCTTCGGTCAATTAGACATTATCGGGAATAACTTGTTGTGACCCAATCAAGGAGTTTGAAGCTGGGAAACGGGTGGCGACAGTGCATACGGAAATTGTGTAAGGCACAGGCGACCTCCATAACCAGATCCGAGAAACCCTCTTTGAGATTACGAAGAACATCCTTGACAATCCGACAACGTTTAACACCCGCAACAACATGCTCCACGCGAATACGTATACCTGAAAAAATGTGATTCAGCAGTCTATCACCAGCCGACAGCGCGCCGCCGCGGGGTTTCTTCCTTGGGGCATAGGTGATGACCCTCACAAGTGTAGGTTTTTTGAAATGCCTCGCTTGCCAAGACCATCTGGTTGTGGTATTTGTATCTCCAACTCCCTTCAGACGAGGTTTCTCTATGGCACACCCACAACTGCAAGAATGGATTGCCACTGTGTCCCACCACCTGCCGCACCTCACCAAGCCCCAAGCCACCACCTTGGCTCTCTGGAGCTTTGGAATCGTCATGACGCGCTCCTGCGGTTTGACCACCGTCGCCGACTTTCTCGCTCCCCTCCTGCAGCGCAAGCCCGCCACCGTGCGCGAACGCCTCCGCGATGAATACCGCGAAGCCACCGCCAAAAAGGGTCACCAGCGCACCACCCTCGCGTGCTCGGAGTGCTTTGCCCCACTCCTGCGTTGGATTCTCGCCTGGTGGCAAGGCGAGCATCGCCTTGCTCTTGCTCTGGATGCCACCACCCTGGGCGACCGCTGGGTCGTCCTAGCGATCAGTGTGGTCTATCGCGGCTGTGCCATCCCTGTGGCCTGGTGCGTGCTTCCGGCCCAACATCGCGAGGCGTGGCAACCTCACTGGCGGCGGTTGCTCCAGCAAGTCGCTGCGGCTATCCCTGCCGATTGGTTCGTCCTCGTCTTAGCCGATCGCGGCTTATATGCCCGCTGGCTGTATCGAGCCATTCAGCAGGTCGGCTGGCATCCCTTTTTGCGCATCAATGCCCAAGGCTGTTTCCGTTTCCCCAATGGCTCGTATCAGCCCTTGCGCAATTTGGTGCCCCAGCCAGGCGTTTTCTGGAAAGGACACGTGATCTGCTTTAAAGACCGCCCGCTGGACTGTACCCTGCTGGTCGCGTGGAAGGAAGGCTACGAGCCGTGGCTGATTGTGACCGACCTTGCGCCCGTCGTGGCGGAAACGGCGTGGTATGGACTGCGGGTGTGGATCGAAGGTGGGTTCAAAGACCTCAAGCGCGGCGGCTGGCAGTGGCAGCAGACGCGTATCACCGACCCAGAGCGGGCGGAACGTTTTTGGCTCACGCTTGCCTTAGCAACGCTGTGGGTAGTCAGTGTGGGTGGCGAAGCGGAGATGACGCAAGCCGTGAGCGGGTTGGAACATTTGCCCGAGACGCATATTGCGCGGCGGCGGGCGAGTCGGCGTTCTCGTCCTCGGCTACTCAGTTGTTTTCGGCGCGGGATTCAGATGATTCTGGTAGCGGTGTTGATAGGACGTCCTCTGCCGTTGGGACGTTTTTACGCCGACCCTTGGCCTACCTTTGCGCTCTCTCCTTGCGGACCATAAAAAACCTACACTTGTGAGGGGGCGACCGTGCCCTCAGCCCTGGCCCGACTTGCACCTTGCACAAGTCATCAAGCGCCGGGTCGGCGGCAAAGTGAAGGCGCTGCAACGACGTGTAGTGTATGGCTGTTCGGCACGGGTGGATGAGCTGATTGCTATGTCGCAGTGTGGATTGGGCTTCATTAACACCGCCTTCATTGAGCGGTTGAACGCCACCTTTCGGGCGCGGCTGCCGTCGCTGGTTCGCCGCACGCGCCATTTGGCGCGGAAGGTGGAACGGCTGTATGTGGAGATGTTCTGGGCAGGCGTGGTGTATAACTTTTGTACGGTGCATTGCAGTTTAGGAGCGACTCCTGCTATGGCAGCTGGCTTGACGGAGCGTGTTTGGTCTGTACGGGAGCTTTTGCTCTTCCGTCCTTGCTCAGGCAACTCCACGATGTCTTGAGGTGCTACCGTTCTGCGCTGGCGTTGCATCTAGGGCATCGCGTTTCGATGGACTTGTTTCTTTACGCTGTGCTCATTTGATACAGCGGAGTTGGCACGGCGGCTGGCGCAAGCGGGAACGTTTACGCAAGAGCAACGCAAGAAGGACACTCTGCTGGGGACATTTGATCAGGTCAGTGAAGGAAATGTTGGAGAGGGCAGAGGGATGAAACTACCCAAGCGCACCAAGTCGAATAAACAAAAGCGATCTTTGAAACCCAAAGACCTCATTCAGTTGCGCAAAGCGATTTTGCCAGTCCTTGAGCCGTACGGCGTGAAACGTTTGGCTCTCTTCGGTTCGGTTGCACGTGGAAAAGTTACATCCAAGAGTGATATTGATATTCTCGTGGATTTTGAAGAGCCACGTCGTAAACCTCTGGGATTACTTCGTTGGGTGGAGTTGGAAGAGGAACTGGAGAGACGCTTAGGGCGCAAAGTTGATTTGGTATCGAACACCGGACTAAATCGTTACATTCGTCCATACGTCGAGAAGGAAATGGTGATCATCTATGACACAGAAAGATGATACCGTCTATTTGCGCGAGATGCTTGATGCGATTGCACAGGCGCAGGAATATTTACGTGGTGTTTCATATGAAACCTTTCTGGCAGAGCGAATGCGTCAAGACGCGGTAATCAAGCAAATCGAAAATATCGGTGAGGCGGCGCGCAAACTTTCTCCATCCTTTCGCATCGGGCAACCGATCGCGCCGCACAATCAGTTGTAGGTATAAAATTGAACTCGAAACTTTGAACCTGTAACCTGAAACTCTACAATGCCCAATTGGACTGATCTCGGTAACATCTGGAATACACTCAAAGAACTCGATCTGCGCCCACTAGCCGAAGAAGCCGAACAACCACTGGTATTCGCCGTCGTAGGCGCGATGGGTGTGGGCAAGAGCACCTTGATTGCCGCATT
>JAOACU010000224.1 GCA_026417715.1 Anaerolineae bacterium
TTGCGCTATGGCGGCTGGGTGTTGCGTCTGGTACTTGCGGGAATTGCCGTGTCTGCATTGTTCTCATCGGGCATTGGCATTCTCAAGTATGCCGCCGATCCACTCCGACAACTCCCCGAAATCACCTTTTGGCTCTTGGGAGGTTTGTGGAGTATTACTTGGCGCGAAGTGTCTTACATCGCCCCGATTGTATTACCTGCGCTCTTCATCCTTTGGCTGATGCGTTGGCGACTGAATCTCCTCTCGCTCAGCGACGAAACTGCGTTTTCGTTGGGCGTCGCTGTTGGACGCGAACGCGCGCTATTGCTCATCGCCTCGGTCGCGGCGACAGCGGCAGTCGTCTCCGTTGCAGGCATCGTCGGATGGATCGGCTTGATCGTGCCGCACATCGCGCGACGGCTAATGGGTACCGACGCGCAACACTCGTTGCCTGTGGCGATGTTGCTGGGAGGAATCTTTGCGCTCATCTGTGATGATCTCGCGCGCACGCTCTTCGCCGCCGAAATCCCACTCGGTATTTTCACTTCACTCTTCGGAGCGATATTGTTTGCTCTCTTGTTGATGAGCAACATCACGAGGTCGCGCGAATGAGTACCCCACCGATTCTCTCGCTCGACGACTTGCACTTTGCATACGAAGCACACTCCCAAGTGTTGCGCGGCGTCTCGCTCGATATTTTGCCGGGCACCATCACAGCGATTCTCGGACCCAACGGCGCGGGCAAGACGACGTTGTTGCGCGTCATCTTGGGCTTGCTCAAACCACAGCGCGGCGCGATCCGTCTGGAGGGCAGACCACAGAAAAGTTTTTCGCGTCGCGAAATGAGTCGCCTGATTGGTCTCGTGCCACAGAGCGAATACATCCCGTTCGACTTTTCGGTGTTAGAGTTTGTGCTACTTGGGCGCGCGCCATACTTGGGTCCGCTCGATATGCCGCGCGAACAAGATCGGGACATTGCACTCGACGCGCTACGTGCAATCGGACTGGAGCATTTGCGCGAACGCGCGACGCCTTCGTTGAGTGGTGGTGAACGTCAGTTAGCGATGATTGCGCGCGCGCTGGCACAGCAACCGCGTGTGTTGTTGCTCGACGAGCCGACCGCGCATCTCGATTTGAGCAACCGCGATCGTGTGCTGAACGTGTTACGCGCGCAAGCGCGCCTCGGCGTCACCGTCGTTTTCACTACCCACGATCCCAACTTGGCGGCGGCCATCGCGGATTACGTGATTTTGATGCGGCAAGGTGCGTTACTTGCGGCGGGAGCGTTAGAATCTACACTGACCGCAGAGAACCTCAGTGCGACCTACGGAATCCCAGTGCGCGTGCTGCGTATGGATGGACAATTGTTCGTGACCGCTTGACAAACACTTGGCGTGTTACTACAATTGAGGCGGAAGGAGGGAAAATGTCACCACTTACAGTCGAGATCATCACCTACGCGCCAACGCAATATTTCCATTGTCAACATTGTGAACTGGTGTGGAATCAAGCGCGGATGGAAGGAGCACAAAAATTCCACGCCGACGCGCAAGAAACTTCGATTCCACCCGAATTGATGGAAGAATACCGCGCGCTCTCTGACTGGATTATCAAGATGACGAAACAGTACGGTCAACGCATTCGCTTTCGCGTGGTAGATGCTGCATCATTGGAAGGTGTGTGGAAATCGTTGCGTTATGGTGTGCGTCGCTATCCTGCCTTTGTTATCGCTGGCACAGAAAAAGTGACAGGCAATAACTTGGCACAGGTAGAATCACGGATCCATCAACATCTGGATCAAGCCACATAGAGACTTGCCAAGAAATGCAAAGACCTTCGAGGGGAGTATTGTCCTCGAAGGTCTTTTTTTTTATCCTGGGAACAAGTCCAATCCCTCTATATCCAAAATATCTCGCTCGCGCAAGACCCTGTGCTTCCAGGTTTGGATATTGGGCACTAGGTAAGGCAATAGACGCAGTGAATAGTACGGCGGCAGAATGGGTACGCCAATCAAGTCACCAATCGTAATCAAGATGAACAAGGTTTCCATATCCGCGCGCAAGCGCACGGCGTACAACACAATCTCATGCGCGGCTACACCATACAAAACCTTGCGTGCCGCGTGCACCCAACGCGTGAGCGGTCGAAAAATCGTTGCGACGTTGTATGGCATCATTTTACAAAGAAAGGGGCATCCTTGACCCCAGACAGGCAGGATGCCCCTCGACGTCAAAGCCGTGTGGCTATTCGGTGGGCGCTGTGGCGGCTTTGCCGGCTTTCATACGATTGTACGCTTGCCACGCGTCATAACCGATGAACAATGCCGCACCAATCAAGAAGAGCGAGATGATGATCATCGCCACCGCGCCAACGACAGCGAACCAGAGTTCGGGTTTGCCGGCTTGGCGTAGCACCACTGTGACCCAGAGGTTGTACGCTGAGATCAGGTTCGCGGCAATGGTCGTCACATACATAAACACCATTGGCCAGAACGCATAGGCGGGATTCTTTTTCTCCGAGACGAGCCACAGACAAATCAACATCAGCGCCAATGACGCCATCAATTGGTTCGACGCGCCAAAGATTTGCCACAGGTACGTGAACGTACCGCTCAAGACGATGATGATCATCAGAATCGCCGAGATGATCGTGCCGATGTGAATGTTCTTCGCCGCGGGCCAAAGGTCGCCTGCCCATTCTGCCAAGACGACGCGCATAAAGCGCAAGGCAAGTTGGGTAACCGTGATGACGATGATGACGAACGAGGCAAAGCCCAGAGCGGTGCCATACGTGGGATCGAGTCCAAAGATGCTGAGGAATTGTCCCACCCCACTGGCGAATGCCGCCGCGCCGGCACCCTTACCTGCCACCGAAATCGCCATCAGCGCGAGCAGAGCCAGGAGCATTTCACTGAACATCGAACCCGCGCCGACCGGCAACGCATCGGTTTCATATTCCAACTGGCGGCCTGTGCCTACCGTCGAGACAAGCGCGTGCCAGCCGGAAATCGCGCCACAGGCAATCGTCACAAAGAGCATTGGCCAGAGAGGTTGCAACGCGCCACCTCGGCCGGCATCGAACGTGGTAAACGCTGGGAGGACAAAGTTTGCCAGCGATGGCTTGACGACGACGGCTACGACTGCGCCCAGCAAACCGCCGACGATGGTCAACGCCATTACCCAGAAACCAATGTAGTTGACTGGTTGGGCATAGCGCCAGATCGGTAGCGTGGCACCAAGGTACGAAAAGGCAACCACGAAGAGAAGCCAGAACATATAACTCGTGGTGAACGGTTTGACCAAGCCATCCACATCCACAAAGTAGATCGTCAAGCCCAGCGCGTTCAGTGAACTATTCAAGCCCCTGATTGCATTGCTGATTTCCGGCAAGGGACCAATCAGGATAGCCAAAAAGGTCACTCCTACCACGATGATCGTAGTGACAATCAAATCCATCTTCCAGCGATAGAGCATTTGCCCTGCCAGCATCCCCGCCAAAGCCAGCACAACGATACCGAGCGGGACACTGGGGTTGGCGGCTAACGCGCCAGCGAGGAGGTTGCCAAAGGCACCCAAAATCATCAAGAGGTAAACGAAGATGAAGAGAAGGAGAATGGTGCGTGTACGCGGGGAAATAAGTTTATGGGCAATCGCGGTGATACTATCGCCATCGCGGCGCACCGCCATCATCATCGCGCTGTAATCCTGCACCCAGCCGATGAAGGTCACACCCACAAACAGCCAGAGCATCGCTGGAAGCCAGCCCCACAAGTTCGCTGCGGTGATCGCCCCCACGATCGGTCCAGCGGCGGCGATGGATTTAAACTGATAACCGTACAACACGTTACGGTCGGTTGGGGAAAAATCAACGCCGTCCATATACAGTTTCGCCGGCGTCGCTTTCTTGGGATCGGCTTTGATGACCTGAGTATCTACGCGCTTGGCGTAGAACATGTAACCAAGATAAATAACAACGAGCGCCAACACTAGCGCAAAAAGAGTGTTCATCATTGACCTCCCTTTAAAATTTTAGCGGTTTAAAATGGGGGTTGATACTTGCCTCTAGTCGCTTGACTTCACCTCCTTTCCTGTTGCCGATCTCACATTGAACAACACCGCTACTTGCCTCAAGTTACGCGCTCATCTATTCCTATGATACTCTGAAAAAGTCCTAAAGTCAAGCCCCCGTATTCTTCACGTCACGGCTGGTGCAAAGTCGGTGTTGGCGACTGTAAGTCGCCGCGACAAAAATCCAAAGCCGCCCGTTCGGCGGCTTGTTTAGCCCGCGTAGACGGGCTTCGGGTCGTTGTCGCATCGAATTGATTCACCGGTCAATAGACTTAGCCGTGATTGTTCATCATTCACTCTCACTTGATCTCGATCTGCGCGGGTGTCCGTACTTCGATCTGCGCGACACCTTGATACGTTTTGATCGTACCCTGTACACAGATCGTTTTGTTTCGATACATCGTTTCAGGTGGGGTAGGAAAGTTCGCGCGCTGATTACCCCAAATGACGACGCTCAAGCGCGTAGAGTCGGGATACGCGCGCCCGACATCGAGATAGGTGGGCTGACCGGTGGTGTTCTCAGCGTAGGTGGTGCGTACGACGTTGCCACAGACCGTTTTGGTTTGTCCGATAAAATTGCGCGCATCGTTCCACGAAATTGTATCCGCGCCAAAATAGATCGTCGGAGTTGCTGTCGCTGATCGGGCGGGCGTGGCGGTGATGATCCAAGGGGTTTGGGTGGGTGCAGGCGTTGCCGCTGTGCAACCCATCAGCAAAACAGCGATGATACACCACGTTTTCTTCATTCGATCTCCTCCATCCTGACAGGTCTCTAAGACTCGTCTAGAATCTCTTTCCCCAAGAGTGTTCGTGTGATTCTGTGACTGACTCGGCATACCACAAGTTGGTGCAATGCTACCGTGCCCGCGCAGTGCCAAGA
>JAOACU010000225.1 GCA_026417715.1 Anaerolineae bacterium
AGCCAGTTCCATTTCTAATGCTTCTTGGTACACTGCTTCAAGAAATCCATCACCAAGTTCTCGGTGAACTTCGATAGCCGCACCAACGATCGAGTAAACTTCTTCCTTGAAGAGCAACTGTGCCATTTGAACTCCCCCCTGTTCAAATTCCTCCTTCCTTGTGCAAACAACAAGGATGACAGATGTCAAGAATTATTTCTTCGTGTCCCTTCGTGTCCTTCGTGGAAAAGCCTATTTTCCTGATGCTAACGCCAATGCCAAATGGATGAACGTCCGCGTAGGCGTGCCGTTACCAAACTTGTTTTTGTAACCGTCCTCTTTGCCTGTGCCCAACAAACCACCAACACTCCCCGCGATATCAAGATGCGCCCACTTGGCATCACCGACAAAATTTTTGAGGAACATCGCACCGATAATCGAACCCGCAGGACGCCCACCCGAATTTTTAATGTCCGCCCAATCGCTCTTGATTTGTTCGGCGTACTCGGGATCCATCGGCATCAGCCAGTTCTTTTCGCCGGTCTCTTCACCGATTTTGAACAAAAGATCGCCAAGTTCTTTGTCGTTGCAAAAAACGCCGGTGCGATGATGCCCCAGCGCGACGACCATCGCGCCGGTCAATGTGGCGGCGTCCACGACGGGCGAAAGTTTGAGTGTTTGCGTCGCGTACACCAACGCATCGGCAAGAATGAGACGACCTTCCGCATCGGTGCTAACGATTTCAATCGTCTTGCCATTCATCGCTTTCAAAATATCGCCCGGCTTGAACGCTTTACCGCTCGGTAAATTTTCGGTGGCGGGCACAATGCCGGTGACGTTGATCGCCGGTTTCAGTTGCGCGATGGCTTGCATCGCCGCGATGACCGCCGCGCCGCCTGCCATATCGCCCTTCATATCTTGCATTCCTTCCGCTGGCTTGATCGAAATGCCGCCTGAATCGAACGTGATCGCTTTGCCGACAAGTCCCAGCCCCGGCGCGCTCTTTTTGCCGCCGCCCAAGTATCGCAAGATGATGATGCATGGTGGTTCGTCCGATCCTTGCGCGACGCCGAGAAACGCGCCCATTCCCAACTTTTTGGCGCGCTCGCGATCAATCACGTCGAATTCCAAACCGTACTTTTTGGCAATCTCTTTGGCGACATTCGCGAGATACGTCGGCGTAGCCACGTTGCTCGGTTCGTTCGTCAAATCGCGCGCGAGGTTCGTGGCATTCGCGATGATTTCACCACGCGCCGCGCCATCGCGCATCGCTTTGAGTTTGGTCGGGTCGCGATCGAGCAACACCACTTGGTCAACCGTCTTGACATCCTCGTTGTTCGTGAAATACTTGCGAAACTGCCACAATCCCAAAATGATGCCTTCGACGTTTGCCTGCGCCGCGCTTTCGACATCGAGGTTGCCCAAGCCCGCGCCGTGCACCACCGTCGCAATCTTTTTCGCGCCGACGTTACGCAACGCGCGCACACCATTCGCCGCCGCGTACCGCGCACGGTCGAGCGTGAATTCGGCTTGCTTGCCCAAGCCCACCACGCAGACGTGATCGGCGGGCAGTTTATCGAACGTATGCACGATGGTAGTGCTGCCCAACTTGCCTTTGATTTCGCCCTTTTTGATCATCGTGGTCAGCACACCGCGCAACTTTTTATCCACCGCTCCCGCTGCACCGTCGGGCGACATCGCACCTTCAAACAAATTGACAACAATCCCATCACCTTTCCACGTGGTAATGTCACCGCTTTGCACTTTGAGTTCCATTGTGTTCCTCCTCGTTGGGATTTTCCTGCGAACTACGAACGCTTGGTAGCACGACACTCGTGTTGAATTAGCCAAGAATCACACGGAAACACACTGAAAAGTTCTGTGAAATTCTGTGTCTCTGGCAAAAACTGATGTCCACGATTAGAGGAGGTGCTACCACGAACGCTTGAGATTGTAACACACTCACAGCCAAGCGTCAAATGAAACGTAAACAAGGACGATTTTTGCCCATAAAAACGCCTAAAATCGAGGCAAATTTAACACCTAACTACGACCCGATTACGACCAATCTACGACTTTAACCGCTTAAATTGACAATGGAGTCAAGTGGGCGGTGCGGCCCTCAAAAAATTGTGCTCCTCCCTCCTTCCTAAAAACGCTCCCGCCTCCCCCCGAAAAACGGCGGGGGCGTTTTTTTTCGCCTTTGGGAGAAAGAGGTTTCTAGACCTCAGGTCTCGGAGACCTGTGAGGTCTGAACAAGCCATTTACCCCTCGCCAAACAAACAAGCCCGCCGAGCGGTTGCTCAGCGGGCTTGGTGTTACACCCCAAACCACCACAAGTTTTCGGTGACGTTCATATCCAGCACGAGACGCAAGAACGTGCGCGTCACAAAGATCGCCGTGAACATACTCACCAAGACACCGATCGCGAGTGTCAAGGCAAAACCCGCCACCATACTCGCGCCGAAACTCGCGCCAAACCACAACAGAATCGCGCAGGTGATCAACGTGGAAATGTTCGAATCGCGAATCGAGGGCCAGGCGCGTTGAAAGCCGTACTCGATCGCCAGATACAATGGACGCCCACCGCGCAACTCTTCTTTCATTCGCTCGAAAATTAGAATGTTCGCGTCCACCGCCATTCCCACCGAGAGGACGAACCCAGCGATGCCCGGCAATGTCAGCGTCACGTAATCGAACACACCCGGCACACCGAACTTGTAAATCGCAAAGACGATGAGCGCGTAAATCGTCAGCGCAATGTCCGCCAGCAAGCCGGGCAAGCGATAGTATAACAGCATAAACAGCGCAACGATAATCAAACCGACCGCGCCTGCGGTGACACTTCGATTCACCGAATCGCGTCCCAGCGTGGGACCGATGGCGCGCGAATCAATCACCTTGAGTGGCACGGGCAACGCGCCGTACTTTAACTGCAAGACCAAACTGCGGGCTTCGTCCAACGTGAATCGTCCTTCGATAATGCCCTTGCCTTCGGGAATCGCACTCTTGATGAGCGGCGAGGAAATCACGCGCTTGTCCAATGTGATGGCGAGATACTTGTTGACGTTCTTCGCCGTGTGATCGCCAAAAATCTTCGCGCCATCGGGTGTCAACTCGAACGCAATGTACGGTTGATTGGTCGTCTGCTGGAACGCCACTTGCGCCGTACGTAACTCGCGCCCCGTCATCACGGTGCGATACGTCGGAGAAATCGGCACGGTGGGTGTCACTTCTGCCGTTGTGGTCACGACGGGAGTGGGTGTAGCAACTGCACTTGGCGTAGGTGTGGGTGCACCCGGCACGATCACGGTGGACAAACCGGTCGTCTTGACAATCGTACCAACTTCGAGTGGCGTATCACCCGCGTCGATGAATTCCAAGAGGCCGGTACTACCAATCGTACGAATCACTTCGTCAGGATCGGTCACGCCGGGCATCTGGACGAGAATACGATTTCCACCCAGAATTTGAATGATCGGCTCGACCACACCCAGCGCGTTGATACGATTCTCGATGATTTGTCGCGCCGATTCGATGGCATCTGCCATGACGGTTTGACCCGTCGGCAAATCGGCTTCCAAAACGACTTGCAAACCGCCGCGCAAATCCAAGCCCTCGTGGATGCGAATCTCCTTTCGGAACGGACCGATTTGCAAGACGTTATCGGAAAGTGCAATCCAGCCCGCGATCAGCGCGAGAAAGATGATGCCAACGAGAAAGATGTAATTGCGTTCGCGCATTGCTTCCTTTCTGAATTGAAGATGATGTGCAAACGCGGCAGATTATAAATCAAATGCGCTAAATTGCCAAATGGAGTCAATGAGCCGATGAACCAATGAGCCAATGAGCCAAATGCCCAATGAGCCAAATGCCAAACGTGCCAAAGAGCCCAATCTGCAATCTGAAATCTGCAATCGGCAATCGGCGCTAGGGCGTGCTGGCATTGGTGCCGCGTTCGAGGAGGCGCGCGTTAATCGAGCGCGCGATCAACTTTTGCGCCAAATAGCCACGCACGATTTCGACGGCGGCGCGCGCCGATTCGGGCTTGCCCACCACTGATATTTCTGCCGCCACAAAGCCGGTGCTGGGAAACGCGCGCAAGCACGCGTGCGCATCGCGCAACACACACATCACGACGGCTTGCTCCCCCAAGCGATGTGCAACTTGCTCCATCACCTCCAACCCCGCAAATTGCAACGCTCCCACCAAAATCTGTTCAAGCAGGGCTTGGTTGTTGAGAGCAGGAGATTTGCAGTCATACAAATCGAGTAGTAAAGTGATTCCTGTAGTTGACATCGAATCATCCTCCAGTGTGATTGCTAGACAATTTTAGATTGCCGATTTTCGATTGCCGATTGCACCTCAATCTAAAATCGCAAATCGAAAATCAAAAATCATTCGTCCTCCGTCCTCCGTCTTTCGTCCTCCGTCCTCAGAAACTCGACCACGCGCGCACACACCTCCTCAATCGTCAAATCATTCGTGTCCAGATAAAAGTGCGCGTGGGCGCGCGCGTGCGCCAAGCGCCGATTCATCTCATCGAGATAACTTTGTTCCCAGTTCACACCGCGCCGCGCGTTAATCGTCGCCAGCGACGCATCGAGATAGATGACCACGTCGGGACGCGTGAGGCGTTGCCACATTGTTTGTACTTCCGAGTGCTCTTGCGCCACTGCGCGCGCATCGTAGCCGAGTTTCGTTAGATTCGCTTCGAGCGTGGTCTTGCCCGCGCCGCAAGGACCGACGATGGTGATACGCATATCAGGGTACAGGGATGAGGAATCAGGGTACAGGGATGAGGAATCAGGGTACAGGGATGAGGAATCAGGGTACAGTGGACAGTAGGACAGTGGGATAGTCTGACATATCATCACGGATCCCTGTACCCTGATCCCTGTACCCTGTCCCCTGAC
>JAOACU010000226.1 GCA_026417715.1 Anaerolineae bacterium
AGATGTGTATAAGAGACAGCAAGGGTGGTGATCCAAACATCAACGCCGTGTCGCGCGACATCCGTTTCCCAAACGTCGCGCTCGTACAAAAGGTTTGCCACTTTGCCCGAAACTGCCAAGTCGCCTGCCATTGGTTGACGAACATCTACGTTGTACAGAAGGCGCGTCAGCGGATACGCCAACAAATCGTTGATCGCGCTTTCGGTGATCGGACGCGCGTACAGTGGCACCACATAGTCGTACTCACTACTCAGAATCGGCATCGCGAGTTTGGGAATCCACTCGGGCGTGAGCGAGATCAAATCGGCTTCCAAAATGATGCACACACGCGCACCGACGACGCGCGCAATCTCGAAAATGGCGCGCACCGCACTTCCCTTGCCCTGAATACCTTGATATGTGGTGATGATGCGTCGAATCGCCGGCGGGAGCATCACTGTCGAAGCAATAGACACCGTCTCATCCGCCGATCCGCCATCCACTACTGCGATTGCCGAACGCAACGTCGGCAAGTACATCTGCGCGCCGCGCGCGGCATTCTCCATCACTTGGGCGATGGTCGTCGCGTTTTTGTAGGTTGGAATACCAATCAAAATATCTGCCGCGCCAAGTTGTGCCAAGCGGCGATGTCCATCAGGGCGGAGTGAACTATCGAACATTGTTGATGTCCTGTGAGATGTTTACTTGCTTGCCGCCACGATACTGCGCGCGGCGTCTTCGGGTGTGCTTGTCCCTTTCCAAACCGCCGCGATTGCCGCGCGCCATGCCTGAGCGGTTTTGGTTTCGCGCGGCATCGCTGCCGCCCAATACGCGCTATGTTCAAGCGTCTCGCGCAAAAACGCGGCATACTCGGGCGGTTCGATCACGAGGGACATTGTCGTACGTGTAGCGGGGAGGCGTTTGGCGGCGCGAAGCCAGGGCGCCAAACGTTCGCCGTGCACCAGCCATTGGATAAAACGCGTCGCGGCGGCTTGACGCATCGGATCGGTGGTCACAACGGCGAATGCCCAACCCCTCGCCACTGTCGCGGGCTTACCGTCGCGCGTGGGCACTAACGCAAACGCCGCGTTTGGTACCTTGTCGCGCTCGTGCAGGTAGCGCGCGGCAGAGACTTGCGCCATCGCTACTTGACCCGTTGCAAAGAGTGTCCACGCGTCTTCGCCACTTTTGACGTTGATGGCTGTTTCGGGCAACAAATTCAGGTCGCGCGCGCGTTTGAAAAAGGTGAGCACTTGGGCGATACTCGCGACATCAGTGGGCATCGGCACATAGCCATCGCCGGTCGAAGTGAGCGCGAGGTACTGCAACATAAACGCGTCGTCGCCAGCCAGCGGAAAGAGGAGCGACATTTTTTGTTTGAGGCATTCGTCCCACGTGGCGGGTGATTTTCGGATCGTCGCTTTGTTATAAACCCAATGGTGCGCGTCCAACACGAACGGCAATGCCACCCACCGATTTTGATAATGTGCCGCGCGAAATGCAAAAGGAAAGAAATCGTTTTTGAGATGGCTGGGTAACCACACATCGAGGGGTTGCAACAGATTGGCTTGCGCCGCAACCGGCACTTCGACAACATCCAGCGTAACAAGGTCAGGGAGTTGTGTGGGAACAACCGCGCTGGTTGTCAGCAAAAAGTCGAGCACACCACCTTTGCCGTGCGGCTTCTTCAAAATAACTTCGAGGCGGATGTTGGGATTGAGCGCGGTGAACGCATCGAATTGATTTTTGAGGATGCTTCCCGCAGGTGTAGCGCCGGGCGCAAGGTCTTCGGTAGTCCACAGCGTCAGCGTGATGACGCTTGTCATCGCGAGAGGTGTGCGCGTGGGCACATCGCGCGTAAGAACCGGAGACGGTGCAGGACTAGGGGGAATCAGTGTGATGGACACAGGTGTTGCAGTAGGAACGATAGGCGGCGGAGATGGGGTAGCCGTCGCGCAGGCGGTCAAGCCCACGCCACACAACCACACTAACACGTGGAGACTCACCCAATTGTTCGCGGCGCGCCACCTGATTTTCATAGTGTTATTATAACACAATCAGGTCAGCGATTGAAATTTTAAGGTTAGGTAACTCGACAAAGTGGGTTGTTGGTGACTCGGGTAGTGCTATAAAAGTAAGGTTTCTATGAGTTGAGGTTGGTTTTGGAACTCCGCCTCAACGAATACTGAACGAATAAACGAATCTGCGCGGCTCTCATTCGTTTATTCGTTGCCCATTCGTTGAGGCGATTTCTAATACCGTTTTCTACCCATACGCGTAGAACAATTCTAACTGCGCGCCGTCTTGCAAGATGGGTGGCGTCAATCCTAGCATTGCCAACACTCCAACGCGGTCGAGCGTTGTTTGTTCCAACGCGCGCGCGATAGCGGCGACACGCACAAAATTCCACCCGGCTTCGTGAAACGCGTCGGTGAGGTGAGGGAGGCGACGCGTTTTTTCGCGCACGAGCGCGACAAAATTTTCGGGGACGATGAGACACCCGCGCGTGGGCGCAATGTGAATCTGGGTCAAATCGGTGAAACGCGCGCGGGCGCGCCACACGAACGCGTATGCCATTTCACCATCGGCTTGCCACACCACGTCGAAATTTTCGATTGGCGATTTTTGATTTTCGATTGGCGCTGAAATCGCAAATCGAAAATCGAAAACGGTGGTGTAGCCCAAGCGCGTGCCGAGTTGCGCGAGCGCATCCACCACACGCGCGCGTTCCTCATCGGTAGGTATGTGCGCGTACGCTGTCGCGCACAACTCGACGAGTCCGGCTTCGGGGGTCAAATCGCCGGGAAATTGGCGATAGATGGCATCGCACAACTCTTCGATGGCACTCGTCCCGCGCGCCAAATGTTCGCACACCGCATCTTCCACGCGTTCGATCAGTGGCGCGTTCACGCTGGCGCGGCGAAACCAAACGAATTGTTCCGCGCTGGCATAGTGATCGAAATCGTGCGCATAGCCGTCTTGCAAACCCGCGAACAGCGCGCGTCGTACGAACTGGTGTGGCGATGCTTTGAGCGGCGTGGCAAACACATTCGCCAGCCAACCGTCGCGCGCCAGTCGCACTAACGCGGCGTGATGCACCCACGTAAACGCTAACGCTTCACCACGCCGCGTAAGAATGTCGCGCGCTGCCGCAAACGCCACTGCGCGCATCTGTTGCTCCAGTGTGTTCGCATCACTCGCGCGACGCCGTTCCGTCGGCATCACGGTAAACGCGAGACGATACTCACCGCGCAGGTCATCGAACTCACCGCGCGGGAATTCGCCGAGACGCGGCTGGAACACAAACGTATCGAGATGCAATCGCGCGCGCGCGGCGGCAAGCATCAACGCTTCGATGACTGCGTGCCATGCTTCGGTGAAGGCAAAAACAACGTGCGCATCGGCACGCACAAGTGGCGCGATGGCTTGCATTGCTTGATTGAGTGTTTCGGTGTACCAACGCCACTCTCGCGCCGCGTCTTGGCGCGTGTCGAGAAACGGCACTAGTTCCGCCATTGCCGCGCGTCCCAAAATCCACGCGCCCCACAGATACGTGAGTGCGTACAAGGCGATGCGCCGCGTCGGTGGCGCGGTGAGCACAAGGGCAATCGAACCGCGCGGCACGTGGCGCGCTAGTTGCGTGAGACTACCGTGCCCGATGTACGCTGGTGCGACCGCATTGACGACCGCACGCGGCGAATCGGCAAGTGTGAATCGAGCATCGGTTTGTTCAGCCAGCGCGCGCGCAGCGCGTTCCAATTCGCCCCACAAGTTGAATTCGATGAACGTGGCAGGACGCGCGAGTTGCGGTTCGGCATCGGGACGCGTGTAAAACATTGTGCCGCGTTCGAGGAGGTGCAACAGCAAGAGCCACAACACGTCGCGCTCGCGCGTCTGTGCCAAGCGCGCGTGAATTTTTTGCGTGATGGTGACGAGTGCCGCCAAGTTGCGCGGGGTGTACACATCGAGTATGCGCTGAATGCGCGCGCTGTGCAGACCACCTTCGGGGACGACGCGTGCGAAGGCAAAGTGATAGTGCATTCCGCGCGGCGCAATCGCTTGAGCACGCTGAAGGTCATCTTCGGTGGCAGGATCGTCGCGCGTGGCGTGACAATGAACGCACGTGTAATGTCGCGCCAACACGCCACCGTCGCGCGTGCGGACGAAATAATCGGCAGGGGTAAGTTGATGACACGCCGCGCACCGTGTCGCGTAGAGTTGATTGACGTACGTGCGGAGCGACACATCGTCTTTGGGCACATCGCCCAAGCGCGCGAGCGCGGCGATGATTTCGGAGGCAGGTGGCAAGGTCGCCAGCGTGCGCGCCAACCATGCCCACAGCGGGTTACTCTGCAAAACGATGACGCGACGTTCGAGGGCAAGCGCGGCGCGCGCGACATTCGGCGTTGTACCAAACGGATCGAGCACCACATCACCGGGCGCGGTCAGTGCTTCGATGTACGCGCGTGCGACACTCACGGGAGGCGCGTTCAAAAAATCGCGCAACGGTTGCAACGTGCGCGCGTCCCGATTCGGAATGAAATACGCGGGCGCCGCCATCGGCACAAGTATAACACAGGTGCGCGTGCGCGGCAATGTGGATAAATTCACGGGGCAGGACTGGTGTTGGCGACTGCAAGTCACCGCGACGACTACCCAAAGCCGACCGCTGTCGGCTGACTCAGCCCGTCGAAGAGCGGGCTTGGTTTTTGTCGCGGCGACTTCTAGTTGTCAAACTCTATGCTAATCCTGAACACAGGGTTGGTGCAAAGTCTATTGACAGGCGAATAAATTCACGCCAACAACTACCCGAAGCCGCCCTTCGGCGGCTAATTTAGCCCGCGAAGAGCCTGCCCTGAGC
>JAOACU010000227.1 GCA_026417715.1 Anaerolineae bacterium
GCGCAGATGCGTCTTGCGCTGAACACACTTGCAGCATTCAAGCGGTGGGATTTGCATCGTGTCCTGCAAGCCACGTCCATCCTCATTTGGCACTTGGGTGGCGTTGTGAATTATCTGGTGTTTCTCGCGATGGATTTGCATGCGCCACTCATCAGCGCGTTTTTGTTGTTGGCAGTTTTGCAAATCGGTGGATTGGTGCCGTCGGCGCCAGGCAAACTGGGTGTGTTTCAAATTTTGTGCATCTGGACGCTCGCGCTTTTTGCAGTGGACAAGAGCGCGGGCTTGACGTACGGAATTTTGTTGTATCTCATCGCGTACGGCACACCGATTGTGGTGGGGATTTTGTTCGTGTGGCTGGGTGGTTTGAATCTTCGGAAGATGACGAATGACGAAAGACGGATGACCGATGACGGATGAGCGACGACCGATTTCGGTGGTGATTCCCGCGTATCGCGCGCAAGCGACGATTGGCGCGTGTCTCGATGCGTTGCGCGCGCAACTCACACCCGACGATGAAGTGCTCGTCATCGTGGACGATGAATCGCGCGACGAGATGCGCGCGTTGTGTGAGCCGCGCGGCGCACGCGTGCTCACGCCGAATCGCGGTGCAGCGGCGGCACGCAACTTGGGGGCAGAGCGCGCGCGCAGCGACATCGTTTTGTTTCTCGATGCGGATTGCGTTCCCGAACGCGATTGGGTGCGCGCGATGCTCGCGCCGTTCGCCGATGCAGAAATCGTTGGCGCATGTGGAATGAAGCGCACCAAACAGCGCGGCATCATTCCGCGTTTCATCCAACTCGAATTCGATTATCGCTACGATAACGAACGCAAGTTGCGTTACATTGATTTTGTGGATAGTGGCACGGCGGCGTATCGGCGTGAGGTGTTTTTGCAAAACGGCGGATTCGACACGCGTCTCTCTGACGCGGAAGACACCGATCTTTCATATCGTTTGTCCGAGCGCGGTTACAAGATGAAATTAGCCGCAGAAGCGATTGTGTATCATCCGCATCCCGAATCGCTGGTTGAGTACTTGCGGCGCAAGTTCGTGTATGCGTTTTGGCGCGCGCAGGTGTACGCGCGTCACCCGCGCAAACTCGCTTCCGATTCACGCACACCGCAAACACAAAAACTGCAAGGTTTGTTAGTTGGTTCGTTGCTTAGTTTGTTAGTTGTGTCGTTGGTTTGGCGCGAGGCGTTATACCTTGCCGCGCTGTGCGTCATCGCGTTCATCGTGACAATGCTACCATTCATTGCGCGCTATTTCAAACGCGATCCGCTTGTCGTTTTACTTTCACCCATCCTCACCGCGCTGTCCGCGTTTGCGGGAGTGTTGGGGTTGGGTTTGGGAATGTTGTGGGCAAAGATGGCATAGCGCGTACTGCGTATTGCGTATTCCGTTGTATGCAATACGCAGTACGCAATACGTAATACGCAATACCCAATGAAAGACCGTCGCCTTTTTCTCGTTCTGATTGATTTGCTCTGCATCAACGCCGCTGTCATTTTCGCGTTCGCCGTATGGTCGTGGCGCGGCGATAAAGAGATGCGCGATTTACTCACCACGCAAGCGTACTGGTTTCCGCTCCTCTCGGTGTTGTGGTTGTGCTTTGAGTACTTGAGCGGCTTGTACGATTTGCGCGTGGTCGCGCAATTGCGCGCAACGATCCGCGCGCTCGCACAAACGTTTTTCCTCGTCCTCGTCGCGTATCTCCTCATCTTCTTTTCGATTCCCACCGAACTACCGCGTGGCATCGTCGTCTATCACGGCATCGCGGCGATGGTGTTGATTGCGCTGTGGCGTGGCGCGTACATTCGCGTTGCGCCATTTCGACGACGCGCGCTCATTGTAGGTGCAGGCAACGCGGGACGCGAAATCGCGCGCACGATTCAAACCGAATTTCAAACGCATTACGATTTGGTCGGCTTTGTGGATGACGATCCTGCCAAGCAAGGACAGCGCATCGAAGGGTTGATAGTGCTGGGCACGCGCGCCGATTTGACACGACTCGTCGCGCAACAACGCGTCGCCGAAATTATTCTCGCTATCACGCACAATCTTTCCGACGAGTTGTTTCGCGCGCTTCTCGACGCGCAAGAGTTGGGCGTGGACATCGTGCCGATGCCGTTGGTGTACGAACAAGTCACAGGGCGCGTGCCTGTACGATTCATTGGTGAGAGTTGGTACGTCGCGTTGCCGCTCACGCACGCATCGAGTAGCGATTTGTATCGCGCGCTCAAACGCGCGTTCGATGTGACGTTCGCGCTCATCGGCTTGAGTGTGTTCGCGTTGATGTTGCCGTTCATCGCGCTAGCCATCAAGTTGGATTCGCAAGGCGCGGTGTTTTATTCGCAAGCGCGTGTGGGACAAGGTGGACGCATCTTCAAGGTGTGGAAGTTGCGAACGATGGTGCGCGATGCCGAAGCCGATGGACAAGCCGTGTGGGCGGCGCGCAATGATCCGCGCGTTACACGCGTCGGAAAAATTTTGCGACGCTTGCATCTCGACGAAGTGCCGCAACTGTGGAATGTGTTGCGCGGCGAAATGAGTATCGTCGGTCCGCGACCCGAACGACCTGAATTCGTCGCGCAGTTGGAGAAACAAATTCCGTTCTATCGTTTGCGCCACGCGGTCAAACCAGGACTCGCGGGCTGGGCGATTGCGCACGGCGATTACGTGGATAGCGTCGAAGCCGCGCGTGTGCGCGTGGAGTACGATTTGTACTACATCAAACATCAGTCACTCGGACTTGATGTGTGGATTTTGTTCAGGGCGATTGGACATGTCTTGGCGTTCAAAGGAAGGTGACGAAGGACGAAAGACGAAGGACGAAGGTTTGTCCTTCGTCGTCGCTGTTGATCTCGGTGGCACACAAATTCGCACTGCGCTGTGCGATACGAATGGCAACATCATCAAGCGCATCGCGACACCCGCGCGCGCGGAAGAGGGCATCGAGGCGGTTTTCGCGCGCATCGTCGCCAACATTCGCGCGCTCACAGACGATTGGTCGCGCGTGAATGGCATCGGCTTGGGCGCGCCAGGCACTACCGATCCGTGGCGCGGCATCATCTTCGAGGCACCGAATTTACCAGGGCTGATGGATTTTCCGATGAAGGCGCGCCTTGAAGACGAATTTCACATTCCCGCGTTCATCGGCAACGATGCGAACCTTGCCGCGCTTGGCGAACAACGCTTTGGCGCGGGACGTGGTGTGGCAAATTTGATTTACGTCACGATTAGCACAGGCATCGGTGGCGGCATCATTGCGAACAACCATTTGTTTTTGGGCGCACGCGGTTTTGCAGGCGAAGTGGGACACCAAACTCTCGATGCGAATGGTCCGCGTTGTAATTGCGGAAACGTCGGTTGTCTCGAAGTGTTGGCGGCAGGTCCCGCACTCGAGCGCGCGGCGCGTGAGGCGTTGCGCGCGGGGCGCGCCTCGCAACTACGCGCGTTGTGTGGCGATGATCCTGCGCGCATCACGGGCGCGCTAATCACTCAAGCCGCGCGCGCGGGCGATGAACTGGCGCGCGAAATTTTTGCGCGCGCGGGATTTTACATCGGCTTGGGGTTGGTGAGTTTGCAACACAATTTCGATACCGAGTTGTTCGTGCTGGGCGGTGGTGTCGCCATCAATGCGTGGGATTTGCTGTCGCCGACGATTCAGGCAGCGTTCGACGCATACACAATGCCCTCGATGCGACGCGATGTGCGCATCGTTCCTGCGCAGTTGGGTGATGATGCGGGATTGTTGGGCGCAGTCGCGCTCGTCAATGAGCCAATGAATCAATGAGCCAATGAGCCAATGAACCAATGAGCCAAATTGATTTGTCAATTGTCGTTGTGAGTTACAATGTGCGCGAGTTGTTGGCGCGATGTTTGCAATCAGTGTTCAGTATTCAGAATTCAGTATTTAGTGGACAATCGCAACTGAACACTGAACACTGTACACTGAACACTGAAGTTTTCGTTGTGGACAACGCTTCGCGCGATGGCAGTGCGGCGATGGTGCGCGAAAAATTTCCGCATGTGCATCTCATAGAAAACGAGACGAATCGCGGTTTTGCGGCGGCGAACAATCAGGCATTTGCGTTGACGCGCGGTCGTTATGTGATGATGCTCAACCCTGATACGGAGGTGCGCGCGGGCGCGCTGGAGACGCTCGTCGCGTTTATGGACGCGCATCCGCGCGCGGGAGCGTGCGGCGGCAAGTTGGTGTACGGTGATGGATCGTTGCAACATTCCGCGTTCGCTTTTCCAACGCTTGCGCAAATCTTTTTTGATTTTTTTCCAATCAACTGGCGTTTCACCGAATCGCGTTTGAACGGACGTTATCCGCGTGCGTGGTATGCGCGCGGTGTGCCGTTTCAGGTGGATCATCCGCTGGGCGCGGATTTTTTGGTGCGACGTGAAACCGCAGAGCAAGTCGGTTGGCTCGACGAGCAATTTTTTATCTACTGCGAAGAGATTGATTGGGCGATGCGCATCAAGCGCGCAGGTTGGGAAATTTGGTGCGTGCCGCAAGCCGAGATTGTGCATCACGAGGCGCAAAGCACGCGACAATTTCGCGAGGCAATGTTCGTCGAGTTGTGGCGCGCGCGAGCACGCTTGTTCCGCAAGCATTACTCGCGCGCGTTTCGTTTTGCCGCGCGACTCATCGTGCGCGTGGGGTTGTGGAACGAAGCGCGTAAGGCGCGCGCAGCCGCGCGGCGCGGCGAGGTTACACAAGACGAACTCGCGCGACGGCTTGACGCGTATCGGCAAGTTGCGCATAATGTTTGGTGAGTGGTTCTGGGGAGGATCGAGATGACACGTTCCTGCGCAAACAATCGTCGCGCCAAGTTGACGCGACGACGCAAGT
>JAOACU010000228.1 GCA_026417715.1 Anaerolineae bacterium
GGGACTTTTGGGGGTTGCATTTCTCGCTGGGTTGTACGTCGTGGGGCTACGCTTGAGCGGAGTTACGGAACTGAACGCGTGGCAAGTGTACGCGCTCTTTGCGGCGGCGGTGTGTGGTTTTGCGGGTATTAGTTTGTTTTCGCTTGGCGCGATGTTCAACTATCTGGTCGCCCTCTTCGATAAACGTCCCGTCCGACGCGGTTTGTTCGGCAAGCCGATTTTCGATCCGCCGTTGGATCGGCACTTTGGATGGATGGGAATCGGTGCAGTCGTATTCGGTGGAGCGATGAGCATTGTCGCGGCTGTGATTGCAGTTATCAATGATTGGGACATTGCGCGCTTGTGGTTATACCTTATGGCGAGCGCGCTCTTGGTTATCATCGGTGTTCAGTTGGCGATTGCGTGGCTAGTGATGCGCGTGCTCGAACAATTGGCACAGCGCGAGGTGGCGGCACAGCGCGATCTCACTGAAGAGGGTGTTAGCGCGGAACAAGCAACGCGCGTTCAATCTCTTGAATCAGAAACGGCAAGTTCGGTTGTGTAAAACTTATACCAGGTGCAGGAGCGCGATGGTGTTTGATGAGAGTGGAATACTGGATGCTTGGATAACGTTCAGCAAGAGTATAGATCAGTTCACTGTAGGCACGGAAATTGGACAATGACATCAAGATGCTCCAGCAGGAGTCTGTTCAGGAATAAGACGAATAGCGCCCAAACCAGATTGACGACGCAATTCGCGTAGATGGTCATACATCATTTCGCGATAACGGCGTTCGCGTTCTAATTTGGCTTCATAATAACCAACCCATTGGATAAAGTCGCGACTTTGTTCAAGTTCGCCGGCTTTATAAAGATGATAAAAGTCTGCTGAGAGCAAGCCATAGCGGGTTTCTAGTTTGGTCAATTCGGCGTCCAGTCCGTGAATATCCCGAATTATTTCGGCAAGTGTCATACGTCTCCTTTCTCGATAGAGATTATAACACGTTGAAAACACGAGGTCAAACACATATGTCTGAAGATGTCAACCCCATCAATTTTGGTACACGCACACGCCAACGCGTTCCCACTGCAAACTTTCCCGATGCGGGACGCGTGGTGCATCTCATTGAACGTAAACGTCCGCCAGAAGCGGTAGATGTTCTGCTGGTCAATCCGCCTTCGCCTGATGGCGGCATCTGGATTCGCAGCCAGCATCGCGTTGGACGCAAATCGCGCGAGAATATGATCTGGCCCCAAGTGTCGCTGGCGCAACTTGCCGCGCTCTTGGTGATGGATTACAAAGTCGAAATCATTGATGCCATTGCCGAACGAATGTCGTGGAAAAAATTTGAAGAACTGTTGCGCGCGAAAATGCCCAAGTATTACGTGACGCAACTTGCCGCGCCCACGTTGCAGAACGATATGTACGGTGTCTTTCTCGCCAAATCTCTGGGCGCCACGACGATTACGTTCGGTACTCACGCGACTCCAATGCCGCGCGAAACGATGCATCCGTTTCCTGCACTCGATTTTATTCTGCGCGGCGCACCTGAAATGACTTTGCGCGAGTTGCTCGATACGCTGGAAGGACGCGTACCCACCGATCCGCGCATCATCAAGTTGTTGAAGGACACGGGGTCGGAGGTCCCAAGTTTCAGGTTGCAAGTTTCAGGTTCGGATAGTAACTTGAAACCTGAAACCTTAAACCTTGAACACATCAAGGGATTGGTGTGGCGCAAGAACGGCGAAATCATCATCAACCCCGATCGTCCGTTCATTCCGAATCTGGACGATTTGCCACTACCCTTGCATCACATGCTCCCACTCGACAAGTATCGCGCGCCGATGATGAAGGGTGCGTACGCGTTCGTCGTACCGAGTCGTGGTTGTCCTGCAGGATGCATCTTTTGCATCAAGAACGTGAGTTATCAATGGTCGGTGCGCTTGCGTTCGCCTGAAAATGTTATCGCCGAGTTGCGGATGCTCAAGAACTTGGGCATCAACTATGTGCAAATGTACGCCGATCTGTTCACGGCGTCGCGCGACCAGGTGATGGGTATCTGTGAATTGATGATCAAGGAGAACCTGAATATCAAGTGGATGTGCAACAGTCGCGTGGATTACGTGGACGAAGAGATGCTCAAGATGATGGCGCGCGCAGGATGCTGGATGATTACGTGGGGCATCGAATCGGGGAGTTACGAGATTCTCAAACGCGCGCGCAAAGGCGCTGATCCTGCCAAAGCCGAGCGCGCGCTGCGTTGGGCGCGCAACGCCGGCATCAAGAACTGGGGCTATTTCATCATCGGCTTGCCCGGCGAAACGGAAGAGACGATCAAACAAACGATTGCGTTTTCCAAAAAGTTGCCGCTCGACATTGCGCTGTTTCACATCGCCGCACCGTATCCTGGCACGCCGGTTTTCTTCGATGTGGTGGAGCAGGGTTGGTTTCGGCCAGGAACACGTTGGGAAGAGGTGGATATGGAGCGTTCGACGGTGTTGGATTATCCCAACTTGCCCGCCGAGCGGTTAGAGTATTGGCAAAAGCGCGCGTTTCGCGAGTGGGCATTTCGCCCGCGCCCGATTCTGACGCTGTTGCAAAGTATGAACACGTGGTACGGCGTCAAGTCCGCGTTCAGTATCGCGCTGCAACATTTGGGGTGGATGAGGGAGTAGTAGGACAGTTTGGTGGGCAGTGGACAGTAGAACAGTAAGACAGACGTCAACGATAAGATTTCATCAACACATCTTCCCCATCCTTGACATCGCCCTTGCCGCACTTGCCGGCGCCGTGTGGTATGTGCACCCACAAATCGGAATTGCGCCGTTTGGGTTGATCGTCGTCGCGTGGGTGTTGCGTTGGCTGGTGTACGGCTATCCCACGCGCGCCACCTTGTTCGACTTTCCGATTATGCTGTTCCTTGTCACCGCGTTCATCGCGGCAAGCATCGCGCACAATCAAGGTGTCGAATGGTCGCAACATCTCACGCCGCTGGAATGGGCGTGGGGCAAGTACTATTACATTCTCGGCGCAATCGGTTTGTACTATGCCATTGCGAATCTGCGAACGATAGATCAGGTGTGGTGGTTTGTGCGCGCGTACGCGCTCTTTGGCACAATAGTCGCGGTCTATTTCTTGCTGACGAACGATTGGACCGCGCGCGGCGTCAAATTTCCAATCCTCACCGAAATCGGTCTAGCGATAGCACAGTTCCGCCCAGACATTCCAGGGCGGCGTCTGCATCCCAACGTCGCGGGTGGAATGCTGGCGATGATTTTACCGTTCTTCGTCGTGCTGTTACGCGAAGCGTGGGCAACGAAACGCGCACGGCAGATTGCGTTCTGGGGCGCGACGATGGCGTTGGTGCTCTTGACGTGGCTACTCACGGCATCGCGCGGCGCGTGGCTAGCGTTGGGCGTGGTGAGTGTCGCGTGGATCGTCAGTGGACAGTGGACAGTGGTCAGCGGTCAGAAGTCAGGGGTCAGGGGTCAGGGGGCGGCAGTCAGCGGTCAGCGGCTTGCCCTGAGCAATGCCGAAGGGTCGGCGGTCGGTACTCAACGTCAAACTTGGAACTTGAAACCGCTCATCATCGTTGTCGCGTTGCTCAGCATCGTTGTTATCGCGCTGAATGCGGACGCGCTGTTTGCTATCGAAATACCAGGCGGTGGCACGATTCACAGTCGTTGGGATTTGTGGACAGCATCGCTTGCGCTGGCGCGCGATTATTTCTTCACGGGCGGCGGCTTGGGCGCGTTCCCAATGCTCTTTTCGACGTACTATTTGCTCGTGCCCGTCTATTTTACGATTTATAGCCACAACTTGTTTCTCGATATTTTGATCGAACAAGGCATTGTGGGTTTGTGTAGTTATGTGTGGCTACTCACCGTGTTTATTTGGTTTGCGATTCGTAGCATCAATCATCGAATTGCAGATTGCAGATTGCAGATTGCAGATTCTCTTCAATCTGAAATCATAAATCATAAATCCAAGATCGCCACGCGGTCACGCTGGATCATCGAAGCATCTTTGGCAAGTGTCGCTGTGATGCTGATTCACGGCTTGGTGGATGATATTCCGTACGGCAGTCGCGCGCTGTTGATTTGGTTTGTGCCCTTTGCGATGGTTGCCGCGCTTGCACCGCATCTGCCACGTGTGACGATGCGCGTTCCGTCCGCAACGATTCCCGCCGCGATTGTGCTTGTCGCGCTCGTGTTCCTTTGGCAACGCGATGCGATTGTGAGCGCGTGGTATGCAAACTTGGGTGCGGTGGAGCAAGCGCGCATCGAACTGGCGAATTACAAATTTCCTGAACGCATACCTGAAACGACGCGCAAGACTGTGCGACTAATGTCCGCCGAACGTCATTTTTACGATGCGCTACAATTCGATCCCGACAACGTCACCGCGAATCAACGCTTGGCGATGATCGCGCTGGCGCGCGGAATGCGTGACGATGCGCGTGCGTACTTGGAACGCGCGTATCGGCGAGAGCCGACGAATGGGGTGACGCGCAAGTTGTTGTTGGAGATTGGAGATTAGAGATTAGAGATTGGAGATTAGGAGATGGGAACGTGGAAGCGACGCAATTGGTGATTGAACCAACGCGTGGATTCGCATCGCTGAAACTGCGCGAGGTGTGGGAGTATCGCGAACTGCTCTACTTTTTGGTGTGGCGCGATATCAAGGTGCGCTACAAGCAAACGGTGCTGGGCGTGGCGTGGGTTGTGCTACAGCCGCTTGTTGCGACACTGATCTTTACCGTCGTCTTTGGTAATCTCGCGCGCATTCCTTCGGGCGATTTGCCGTATCCGCTCTTTGCCTTCGCCGCGCTTTTGCCTTGGCAATACTTTGCGGGCGCGCTCACACGTGCG
>JAOACU010000229.1 GCA_026417715.1 Anaerolineae bacterium
GTCTCGTGGGCTCGGAGATGTGTATAAGAGACAGCGGTCAAGGTGTATTCGCGTCGGCAGGCGCAGCAGTGGACTCCTTTGCTCGCGCACATTCACCGAGAAGGCATCGAATTGTGGCAGCGACCCGAAACGCGCTGGGAGGCCTGGCCCCTTGGAGGAGAAGCCGCGATGAAACTGAGTCAGCAAGAACACATCCAAGCGCGGATGGCGATCGCGCGTGACAAACTTTTATCGGCGCGCGATTTGCTTGAAAGAGGACACTACAACGATGCCATCTCGCGCGCGTACTATGCAATGTTCTATGCCAGCAAAGCACTGTTACTCGCGCTAGGTGAAGACCCGCACAAGCACGTCGGCGTTGTGTCGCTGTACGGTGAGCGCATCGTCAAAATTGGTCTGACAGATCCCAAATACGGTACACTCTTGCGCGATGCAAAAAAGTGGCGCGAGCAAGCCGATTATGAAGACTTGTTTCGCGCCACGCGTGAACAAGCCGACAGCGCGATTCGTAATGCTGAAGATTTTGTTCGCGAGGCACAAGAGACATTGAAGAAAATTCAAAGTCGAGGAGAATCCAATGTCCGTTGATCCAAAAATTCTTGAACTGCGTCAAAAACGTGAAGAAGCACAGTTGGGCGGCGGTCAAAAACGGATTGACCAACAACACGCCAAAGGCAAACTGACCGCGCGCGAACGCATCGCCTTACTTTTGGATGAGGGTTCGTTTCAAGAGTTGGGATTGTTTGTCACGTCGCGTACGCCCGGCGTGAAATCCTTGTATACCGATGGCGTCGTTACCGGCTATGGCACCATCAACGGTCGCTTGGTGTACGTCTTTTCGCAAGATTTCACTGTGTTTGGTGGCTCGCTGGGTGAAGCGCACGCCGAAAAAATTTGTCGGTTGATGGATCACGCGCTCAAGAACGGCGCGCCGCTCATCGGTTTGAACGATTCGGGGGGCGCGCGCATTCAAGAGGGTGTTGTTTCGCTCGGTGGCTATGCCGATATTTTCCTACGCAATGTGATGGCGAGTGGTGTCATTCCGCAAATCAGCGCGGTGATGGGACCGTGCGCGGGTGGCGCGGTGTACTCGCCCGCAATGACCGATTTTATTTTGATGGTCAAAGACACCAGTTATATGTTCGTCACCGGACCCGATGTGGTCAAGACCGTGACCCACGAGAACGTCACATTCGAGGAACTGGGTGGCGCGATGGTGCACAATGAAAAAAGTGGCGTCGCGCATTTTGCCGCTGAAAACGAAGAGCACTGCATTGCCTTGATTCGCAAGTTGTTGAGTTATTTGCCGCAAAACAATATGGAAGAGCCACCAGCGGTGCGCTGTACCGATGATCCATTGCGCGCGGACGAAGTGCTCGATACGCTTGTGCCCGACTCGCCGACCAAGCCGTACGATATGAAAGAGATCATCCATCGCGTTGTGGACAACGGCGAATTCTTCGAGGTACACGAACATTACGCGCAGAACATCATCGTCGGTTTTGCGCGTCTGAATGGGCGCGTTGTCGGCATCGTGGCGCAACAACCGATGGTGCTGGCAGGGTGTCTCGACATCAACGCGTCGGTCAAAGGCGCGCGCTTTGTGCGCTTTTGCGATTGCTTTAACATTCCGATTATCACGTTCGAGGATGTGCCGGGCTTTTTGCCAGGTGTGGGACAAGAACACGGCGGCATCATTCGACACGGCGCCAAGTTGTTGTATGCCTATTGCGAAGCGACCGTGCCGAAACTGACTGTCATCACGCGCAAAGCATACGGCGGTGCGTACGACGTGATGAGTTCCAAACACATTCGCGGCGACCTGAACTTTGCCTGGCCCACCGCTGAAATTGCCGTGATGGGTCCCGAAGGCGCGGTGAATATCCTGTATCGCGATGAACTTGCCCAAGCCCCCGATCCCGAAGCGTTGCGTCAAAAATTGGTTGCCGATTATCGCGCGCACTTTGCCAATCCCTACATCGCGGCTGGACGTGGTTACATTGATGATGTGATCGAACCGCGCCAAACGCGCGCGCGTCTTATCGCGGGACTAGAGATGTTGCAAAACAAGCGCGATCAGAATCCGCCGAAGAAACACGGCAACATTCCCTTGTGAGTTGCATCTTTTGTTGACGGTGTTATAATCTTTCGCTTGTGAAAACACAAATCGTTCTTCCAACCTACAACGAAGCGCAAAACATCGAGGCGATGACGCGACAACTTTTGGCATTGCCTCTCGATGATGTGCGTGTATTGATCATTGACGATGCGTCGCAAGATGGCACAGGTCGGATCGCTGATCGTTTACACGAACAGCATCCTGAACGCGTCGCGGTGATTCATCGTCCTGGGAAACTGGGTTTGGGTACAGCGTATGTCACCGGTTTTCGTTGGGCGCTCGAACGCGGCGCGGATTACATCGTTCAAATGGATTGCGATTTCTCGCATTCACCCGATTACATTCCGCGCTTTGTCTCCAAAATGAACGAGTACGATGTTGTCGTCGGTTCGCGCTATGTGCCCGGCGGCAAACTCGATCCGCGCTGGAGTGGTTGGCGCTACTTGCTGAGCAAGTGGGCGAATAGTGTATGGGTGCATTTCATCTTGGGTACGCAAGTGCGGGATGCCACTGCTGGCTTCAAGTGTTGGAATCGTCACGCGCTCGAACGCATTCCGCTGAATGGTGTGCGTTCCAACGGCTATGTGTTCCAAGTCGAAATGGCGTACTTGTGCGAAAAACTAGGAATGCGCGTTTTGGAATGGCCCATCTATTTTGAAGATCGGCGTATCGGCAAATCCAAGATGACCGTGCCGATCAAACTCGAAGCCGCATGGCGCGTCGTGCAGATTCGTCTGCGCTACGGCGCGCTCACTCATCACGCCCAGGTGGACTATCAACGTGAAGCGTGACCTCTGGATTGTTGTGTTCTTTATCGCGCTTGCCGCGCTTTTTTTTGCCCCTGTTTTGTTCGGCAACGCGACCCTCATCCCGTTCGATAATCTTTTTCGCTTTCCTCCTTGGCACGCGTTCGCGCGCGAGTTTGGTGTAACGACACCCTACAACGAACTCGCGAGCGACCTCCTGCTCGAAAATTACGCGTGGAAGCAATTCATCGTCGAGTCGTTGCGCGCGCGCGAAATTCCGCTGTGGAATCCATACCTCTTTGCGGGTGTGCCGTTCCTTGCGGCGGGACAACATTCCGCGCTGTATCCGTTTTCGATTCTGTTCTACGTTTTGCCACTTGATCGCGCGTTTGGCATTTTCGTTGCGTTGCAACTCGCGCTTGCCGCGATGACGATGTTCGCATTCGCGCGCGTGCTGGGTCTAGGTCGTTTCGCTGCGACGATTAGTGCAATCACGTACGCGTTCAGCGCGTTCTTCTTCGTCAGCGTTACCTTTCCGATGGTGATTGCCGCCGCCGCGTGGCTACCCGCGATTCTCGCGTGTGCCGAACTCGTCATCCGTTCTCCCAATTCCGCGCGACAAATTTTCTTCGCGCTTGTGGGTGCGATTTTTATCGGCGTTCAATTTCTCGCTGGGCACATCGAGATTTCGCTGTACATCCTCATCGTGACGGCATTTTATTCCGCGTGGCGCGTGGTACAGTGTTCAGTGTCCAGTGTTCAGTATTCAGTGGTCGTCGGTCGTCGGTCGGCGCAAACGGTGCTCATCTTGGGTGCAATGATCGCCGTCGGCATTGCGCTCGGTGCAGTGCAACTCGTGCCGCTGTACGAATTGGTGCAGAACAATTTTCGGAGTGGTTCGGCATCGTATCACGATGTCATCGGTTGGGCGTATCCGCTCAAACAAATCATCACGTTTTTCATTCCTGACTTTTTTGGTAACCCAACACATCACGCGTACGTTGATGTTTTCGATTTCACCACGCGCGCCGCGCCGAACGGCACGATTTTCTGGGGCGTCAAGAATTACGTCGAAGCAGGTTCGTATGTTGGCATTTTGCCATTGTTGCTCGCGTTGATTGCGTTGGTTTCAAGTTTCAGGTTTCAGGTTTCAGGTTTCAAGTTTCAAGTTTCAAGTTTCAAGTTTCTAGGTTCTGGCAACTTGCAACCTGAAACTGTCCAACCTGTAACTTGGCTGTTCGCGACACTCGCGCTCATCTCACTCCTTTTCACCTTCGGCACACCGCTCTACGCCATTCTGTTCTTTGGTGTCCCTGGTTTCAACCAACTGCATACGCCGTTTCGTTGGGTCTTTCCGTACACGTTGAGTATGGCAGTGCTGGCAGGAATTGGCGCGCAAGTGCTAGAGATTAGAGAGTGGAGATTAGAGATTAAGAGATTCAATCTCCAATCTCTAATCTCCAATCTCTCCATCATACTTGGTGTCACAATCCTCCTAGCCCTCGCTGCATCATGGTTCGCGCGCGATCACACACTCGCGCTCGCTGATCGAATCTTGCGCGAGTCGGATATGGCGCAACTCGCGTTCGATAGCGGGCGAATGTTCTACTCGTACCAGTTTCGCAACATTGCGCTGTTTGCGATTTTTCTCATCGGTGCAGGAATCACGTTGCGCGTTTCAAGTTTCAAGTTTCAAGTTTCAGGTTCAGAATTTCACGCCTCACGTCTCACGTCTCACGTCTCGCGTCTTACGTCTCACGCCTCACGCATCACGCAATACGCAATACGCCATACAAATCACCTCTGGCAAATCATCGCCCTGATTGTGTTGATTGCAGACCTATTCATCATCGGCACGCAGTTCTACCCGCGCGCGAATCCGCGCATCGCTGACTTTGTGCCACCTGCGGTGAGATTTCTACAGTCGGATCAATCACTCTATCGCATCACGAGTTACGA
>JAOACU010000230.1:0-251 GCA_026417715.1 Anaerolineae bacterium
TGTGTATAAGAGACAGCTCTAACTCACGCCCAAATTATACGCGACTGAATGCGGCAAGTCAATTGCGTCACTCACAAGGGACTAAAATCTGGCGTGAAATGTAGGACAAGTTTGCAAACCTGTCCTACGCGTGCGTAACATCAGTTGCGTCATTCATCCAACCGCGCGACGATGAGCGGCACAAGCATCTCTTGTGCGGCTAGTCCGCCATGCCGCCCGCGCATTTTCACTTCGTCTTTTTCTTCCCAGTA
>JAOACU010000230.1:261-4783 GCA_026417715.1 Anaerolineae bacterium
GCGTCGAGCGCGTCGCGCGAAGCGAGGACGAGGAACTTGTCGCCGAGTTGCGTTTCGATGTACGCGCGTGCTGCGTCCACTTCGCCGTTACGGCAGTACAAGTACGCCGCGCGCGCCTCGCCGACAAAGTTCATTATCAGGTGCTCGCGCAAGTCGGGATGAGCGCGCCAAAAGACGGCGCGTTCGGGCGGCGTGTCGAGAATGCCGTGATCAGCGGTGAGGAGGAAGAGTGTGCCTGCGCGCGCTGGGGGTGCAAGTTTGCGCCAGAATTCGTACTCGAACGAGTAGCCCAAGTTGTTGATCTCGGCGATGAGCGCATCGTGAGCGGGACCGTAGTGGTGTCCAATCTCATCGAGCGCGCTCCAGTACGCAAAAAACAACGCGCGCTCGGCGCGATGCTTTTCGATTTGTTGGCGCAAGACCACCCACAAATCGGACGAGGTCACATAGCCGAAGGTTTCTTTGACGCCGCGAATCTGCACGTGCGCGAGCGCGGAATCGGTGAACGGTGCTTCGATGAAATTGTAAACGGGAATGCCAAAGTACTCGAGCGTTTGTGGGAGCGCGGGAATCGGCAAGAAATTTTCGGGCTTGAGTCCTGCTTCGACTAACTGTTGCCAACCCAAATTTTGTGTGGCAACCGGACTGAACTGGATCATATTCGCGCGTACACTCTGCTCGCGCAAAAAGAGTTGATAGCCAATCAAGCCGTGTTCCGCTGGCGTATAACCCGACCACAGCGACGACAGCGCGGCAACCGTCGTCGAAGGAAAGGTCGAAGTGATTGGAACGAGGTTTGCCCCACGCTGGAGCAATTTGTGAAATCCGTTTTGCGGATTGGCGTCGAGCGCATCGAGAAAACGGTGATAACTCAACGCATCCACAACGACAAGGACAACGCGCTGAACACCGTGCGTAAAATCTTTGGTGATTTCAGCATCGAGTGGTGCAGTGTGAAAATATCCACCAAGCGCGCGAATGATCGTGGCAGGGACGTTGACGATGGAACGACCGTCGTAATTGGGCGCGATGAAATCGGTGGGGGGATTGAGATGTGTGTAGCGCGTGTGACGTTCAGCACGAATTCGTTTTTCGATGGTGTGTTCGAGTGACATACGCAGTAGGCAGTAGGCAGTAAGCAGCAGGCAGTAGGCGGGAGGCGGTCATTGTTCAAAAGAAGACGACGACTGTGACGCGAGTGGCAAGGTGAAACTGAAGGTTGAACCTTGCCCCGGCGTACTTTCGACCCAGATGTGACCGCCGTGTAATTCGACGAGCGAGCGCGTGATGGCGAGTCCTAGCCCGGTGCCGGGGATGTTTCGCACCGCGCGATTTTGCACGCGGAAAAACTTGGAAAAGAGTTGCGCAATGTCTTTTTGACTCAAACCGATGCCGGTATCGGTCACGTCCACGCGCGCCCACGCATCGCTGACGCGCGCGGCAATCGTGATAGTGCCAGCGGAAGGTGTGTACTTGTGCGCGTTCGAGACCAGGTTCGTGAGTATCTGAATCACGCGATCGTGATCACCCCACACCGGCGGAAGATCGGGAGGAACAGCGAGAACGATGTTTTGTTGTTTGGCGCGTAACTGCGGATGCATCGTTTCGACAACACTTTGAATGAGGCGCGCCAAATCGAGGGCTTGGGGGTGCAGTTCGATACGCCCGGCTTCGATGCGCGAGAGATCGAGCAAGTCGTTGATCAATTGCACCATACGTTCGGTGTTGGTCTTGACGATGTTGAGAAATTCGCGCTGCGTATCGTTGAGTTTGCCCACTTGCTCGCTCTGCAAAAGGTCGAGGTATCCTTTGATCGAGGTGAGCGGGGTGCGCAATTCGTGCGAGACCATCGAGACAAAATCGTTCTTCATTCGATCGAGTTCGCGTTCTTGCGTCACATCGCGAAAGACATAGAGTCGTCCCAGATACTCGTTGGTGGATGTGCGCACCGGCGTGGAAAACAATTGCAGTTCGCGCGCGCGCGGAGCGCTTTGCAAAAGATTGTGCGTGAATGGGTTGTTAGTATCGGCAAGCGTAGTTTCGATGATATGATCAAAGTCGGTGGACGGATCGAAAATTTCTCGAATCGTCCCCTGATAGTCCGTGAGACGTTTGCCGAACACGCGACGCGGATCGTCGCCGAAAAAGTTTTCGCAGAAACTGCGATTGACCGATAGAATCGTTTGGTCAGGTGCGAGGAGGAGCATACTATCGGTGGCAGCATCGAGAATCGCGCGCGCTTTGGTTTGCGCGCGTTCGATTTCCGCAAGTGTTTCTTGCAAGCGTTGCTCAGCGCGGCGACGTTCTTTCAATTCGTATTGGGTCTCTTCGTAGAGATTCGCGTTCGCCAGCGCGAGCGAAGCCATTTGCCCAAAACGATTCAAGAGCGTGACTTCGGCTTCGCCAAAGTGACGGTCGGGTTCTAGATACACCAACCCAATCACGCCCACGATTTCTAAATCCACGCGAAGCGGCAAGCACACCTGCGCGCGCGCCCATTCAAAACCTGTTAGGCGATGTTCCCACTGACTATAATCGCGCACGACAAGTGGCTCGCCGGTTTTCCACACGATACCCGCCATCCCTTGCCCGCGCTTGAGCCGATACCCGATGTGCTCGGCGTAACGTCCGATGCCCACGCGCAACACGAGTTCTTGCGATGTAGGTTCGACGAGGAAGAGAAAGCCGTGCTGGGTTCTCATCAACACTGCCGCGCGCTGTAAAATTTCTTGCAACAATCCTTGCGTGTCCAGCCGATTGAGCAAACTCACCGTCGTCGCGTTGAGCGCATCGAGTTCGGCGTTGATGCGGCGTAACGTTTCTTCGGTGCGCTCGCGCTCCATCAATTCTTGCCGTAGTTGCGTTTCGATCTCCAATTGACGCAGGACGCTTTCTTCGAGGGCGCGGTTCGTTTCTGCTACGCGGCGCAAGAGGTTTTGTCCAAGCGCGACTGCTAGCACCGCGTAGATAAGCGTGGTGATCAGCGCGGCGACGATACGTACGCGCGGATCGTACGCGAACCAGTACATCTCGCTCCACATTACCACAAAATAGAGCAAGGTGATTGCGCTCCACCCAAAGAGTGCGCGACGAGTTGGATCACGATTCATAGGAGTTACCTGACGTTACGCACGCGTGGGACAAGTTTGCAAACTTGTCCTACATTTCACGTCAAATTTTTATCCCCTTGCGTGGAGAACTTATCTGTTGCAAACATCTGTGTCACTGCGAACGCGGCGCAGTCGTCGTCTCAGCGCGAGATTGCTTTGGCGATGACTCAACTTCCATACTCAATTTGCGAAAAGCGCATCAGTTTTTGTAAGCGATGCAACGAAAAGATACGGCGAATCGTTCCTGAACGCGAACGCATCACCAACGATTCGGTCGTGGCGCCGTCGCTCGTATAGTGGACACCTTTTAGCATTTCGCCATCAGTAATGCCGGTGACGGCGAAGAACACATTCTCGCCAGCCACCAGATCGTCTAGCGTTAGCGTTTTGTTGAGATCGTAGCCGGCTTGTTTGGCATACTCGCGTTCTTTGTCGTCACGGGGCCACAACTTGCCTTGCATATCGCCACCCAAGCATTTCAGCGCGGCGGCGGTGATGACACCTTCGGGCGAGCCGCCGATGCCAAAGAGAATGTCCACGCCGGTTCCTTCGAGCGCGGTGGAAATGCCAGCGGCAATGTCACCATCGGTAATCAGTTTCAGGCGCGCGCCGCACGCGCGCACCGCATCCACATACTTTTGATTGCGTGGACGATCGAGCACAACGGCAGTGAGTTCGCTCACTTCGCGTTTCTTGGCGCGCGCAAGGGCTTTGAGATTTTCTTCGACGGATGCTTCGATGTGAACGATACCACGCCCCGCCGGTCCAACCGCAATCTTGTCCATATAGACGAGGTGCCCTGGCGAAAACATCGTGCCACGCTCGGCGATGGCAATGACCGAGAGCGCGTTCGGTAGTCCCAACGACAAGAGGCGCGTGCCGTCAATCGGATCAACGGCAATGTCCACGAGTTGCACCGAACTGTCGGTGGGGTGATTGGCTTGCACCGCGCGTCCGATGCGTTCGCCGTTGTAGAGCATCGGTGCGTGATCCTTTTCGCCTTCGCCAATCACGACGGTACCGTCAATGTTGATTTGTCCCAACAGCAAGCGCATCGCATTGACGGCGGCAGCATCGGCTTTATTGCGGTCGCCGCGTCCCATCCAGCGCGCGGCGGCAAGTGCCGCGCCTTCGGTCACGCGTACCAAGTCAAGGGCTAGGTTACGATCCAAGGGTTCAGACATCTTTGTCCTCCTCAAGAGTATAACTGACCACAGTCGTGGATTTTTATCGGGCATATTGTATGCCGAAGCGAAGAGTTTGGCAAGCGGGGAATGGTGGCTGGCCACGGCTGGTGCAGAGTTGGCGACTCGAAGTCGCCGCGACAACGACCCCAAGCCCGCCTTCGCGGGCTATTGTCAGCCGACGCAGGTCGGCTTCGGGTGGTTGTCAGAGTGAATTTATTCGCCTGT
>JAOACU010000023.1 GCA_026417715.1 Anaerolineae bacterium
GTGCCTCTGCCACTATGTACAACGGACGATTCTTCACTTCATCGTAGATGCGTCCCAAGTATTCGCCAAGAACGCCAAGGAAAATCAACTGCACGCCACCGAGAAACAGAACCGCGATGAGTGTGCTGGCTTGCCCCCCCAAAAATTCTTGCCCCAGCACAAAACGCAACACCGCGACGATGGGAATCGAAACGAGCGCGAGAAGTGAAATCCACAAACCGAGCGTGGTGGCAAGTTGGAGCGGCACATACGAAAAGCCGGTGATTGCATCGAGCGCGAACTTGAACATTTTTCGGAACGGGTATTGCGTGGTGCCCGCGTAACGTTCGTGCCGTTCGTACAAAATGCCGGTTTGCTTGAATCCAACCCACACCGACAAGCCGCGCATAAACCGATGATGCTCGCGGATTTGGCGTAGCGCCAGCACCACCTTGCGATCAATCAAACGAAAATCGCCCGTGTCGGGTGGAATGTCAATCGAAGCCAGTCTGCGGATGATGCGATAAAAGAGCGCGGCGGTGAACAACTTGAAGAACGTTTCGCCACGCCGCTTGGCGCGCTGCGCGTACACGATTTGAAAACCCTCTTTCCACTTGGCGACAAGGTCGTGAATCACCTCAGGTGGGTCTTGCAAATCGGAATCAATGATGACGACGGCATCGCCTTCGGCGTAATCAATCCCCGCGCTGATCGCGATTTGATGTCCAAAGTTGCGCGAGAAAATGATGAGTTTGACGCGAGGGTCTTGCGCGCGCAACTCACGCCCAATGTCGGGCGAACGATCGCGACTGCCATCGAACACCAAAATCAATTCGCACGTGCCGTCCAGTTGATCCATCACCGCGCGCGTGCGGCGATAGAATTCGGGGAGTGTTTCTTCTTCGTTAAAGACTGGCGCTACGATCGAGTAGCGCGGACGTTGATTCGACATATGTGCTTCCCATTTCCTCTGCCAGTGGTGTGAGCAATTCCAATTTCCAAGGTTCGGTGCGCGGCGCGACCGAACACGCCGTACTCAAAATGTATCCGCCTCCTGCTGCGCCGATGCGAATCCGTTCGATCACATCCGCGCGCACCTGCTCTGAGGTCGTGTAACCGAGGAGCGCGACCGCGTTCAAATTTCCCTTGATGAACAACCGCGCGCCGATGCGTCGTTTGGCGTCCGCGAGTTCCACATCACCCAGCGGTGGCGGATCGAGTGTGTCCACGCCGTCCGTTTCGGTTTCCGCAAGCAACTCCAAGCGATCGCCCAAGCGTCCGCAGGTGTGCGTGTACACCGGCACGCCGAATGCTTTGACTGCGCGCGTCACACGGCGTTCGTACGGCAAAACGAATTCGCGATACATTGCGCGCGAGATGAACGAACCGCCAGCGAACGCGGACGAAATCAGCACCGCGTCAACGCCGTGTCGCGCTTGCGCGACCGCCCACGCGATTGATGCGTCGGCCAAGCGCTCCAAAAGCGCGTGCACTTTGCCGCGATCGGTAGCGAGCGCGAAAAGGGCTTGCTCGTAGCCAAATAATTCTAACAAGTGGGTGAACGGCGAAAACACCTCACCGTGAATCGAAACGCTATCGCCGACCGCGCGCTTGACCAAGTCAATCGTACGGAAAAAGTACGACGGCACATCGCGCAACACCCCGCGCACCTCAGCCACGCGCGGAATGTGATACGTGTTCCAAACGTACCCCGACCAATCGCTGATCGTGTCCAAGCGCTCGGGGTCAATCGTCTCGAAATTCGCGCGTGGCGTTGGTTCGTGTCGTGGGTTGTCGTCGCGCGGGATGAATGTAACACTACCGTCGCGCCATGTCAAGCGTTCGCCGTCCGCGCGCGTTTCGATGTGCGTCACATCGTCGAGCACATTTTCGGGGCGACCGGGGATGTTGATGAGAATGCCGTCAAAGCGATAGCGACGTTGCAGTATGACGAGTGCCTCGGCAAAGCCCTCGCTCGTGAACCAGATGCAATGCGGTGGCAGATTCACGTTCAAAAAGTAATGCCCCAACGCGAGTTGGCACATCACCGGCACGCGATCCACCGCTTGATGGCGCATCGCGCGCGCCATTCGCTCACGACTGTTCATCCTCGGTCACTCACGCAGAACTGATATGTAGGACAAGTTGGCAAACTTGTCCTACATCTGCGTAACATCAGTACAGTAAATATTTTCGACGCGTCGCGTCAAAGCGCGCGCATTGCGTTTCCCACTCACGCAGTAACGTTTCCAGCGATTCGCTTGCTTGAATAGCAACGCGCGCGCGTGCATCGCCGGTCAACAAATCGAAATGCGGCGGGCGTCCTTCCCAACTCGCTTTCAGAAATTCAAAGCGCGATGGATTTTGCGCGCGGCACGCGGCAACCACGTGCAAGCCCACTGTCACTGGTCGAAACGCGTCACGATCGGTAACGTGAACTTGGACGCCGTAGCAGGTTTGTTGCGCGTGCTTGCTGGTGAGAGGTGTGAACGTGATAGGGCGAAAGCGCACGCCCGGCAATTGGCGCGCGTTCAGTTCTTCGGCGAGCGCGTGTCCATCGAGCCAAGGCGCGCCGACAATCTCGAACGGCAACGCTGTGCCACGTCCCTCGGAAAGATTCGTCCCCTCGATGAGGCACATTCCCGGATACACGACGCTCGTGGGGGGGTGTGGAATGCCCGGCGACGGTGGTGCCCAAGGCAAGCCGGTGTCGTCGAACCACATCGCGCGTTGCCAACCGCGCGTCGCAATCACTTGCAGTTCCGCGCCGATGTTCAGTTCCGCGTTGTAAAACCGCGCCAACTCACCCATCGTCATTCCATAACGAATCGGCAGCGGTCCGTGACCGATGAACGATTGTAGGGCAGGATCGAGCAGCGCGCCTTCGAGCGTGTTGCCATTGATTGGATTCGGACGATCGAGCACGATGAGTGGGATGCGATTTTCCGCGCACGCTTCGAGTGTGAGCGCGAGTGTGGTCGTGTAGGTGTAAAAGCGCACGCCCACGTCTTGCAAATCGAACAAGAGCACATCCACGTTCGCAAGCATTTCGCGCGTCGGTTTGCGCGTGTCGCCGTAGAGTGAATAGACGGGCAAGCCGGTGCGCGTATCGCGTTCAGAGGCAACGTGCGCGGCGTCGGGCGCAGACGCGCTAAAACCGTGTTCGGGTCCAAAGAGCGCGACAAGGTTGACGCCAGCGGCGCGCAGCGCGTCCACGTTGAGCCGCACATCGCGCGTGATGCAACTCGCGTTCGTGACCAAGCCAACGCGCGCGCGCGTCAGGTGGGGTGGGAGTGAGGACAAGAGTTGATCGAGACCGGTAGTAATTTGCTGATTCATCGAATTTCCAATTCGTCTAATGTCTGTTTCAATTCTGCAATGATACTGGCAATGCTCGGAGGTTCAATCGGTAAATGGTCTGAAGGATTGCTTGTCGGATGTCTGTGCCAACCGCGCCCAGAGTCAAAATCAATTCCCCAGACTCGTTGTGCTTGTTTGACGAGAGCGAACGCTTGGGTTTGGGTAACTTGGTTGAAATAGAATGCCAAGAATGTTTCTGCGTTGATGTGAGCGCGCCCTTGCACAATTGGTCCTTCGGTTTGCAGGTCAACTTTAATCTTGGGCAAACATTGGGCTAGCGCGTTTAACAAGTCGCGCGCAAAATCTGTGGTATTCATACGGGACGTAATGATTGATAGTGTTTCAGTAGTGTGACGGCTTGTTCCCACTTCCAGAAATCTTGCTCAACTTCCCAAGAATATGGGTCTTGATCGAGAGTACCATCGCGCATACGTTGAGCAAATTCATCAAAAGTCAAATGCCACTTTTTTTCAAGCGCGGTAATCGTTTGATTGAGCGCGGCAACCTTGAAATCAACGTATTCGGTGAGCACTTTGAGCAATGCCGCATCGAGGTCAGCCGTTTGGGTTGTGCGAATGAGTAATTCACCCAATTGGGGCGATACAGAAATCATATTTCTCCTTCAGACAACTATTTCAAAATATAATACGTCCCCCGCTTGTCACCCATTTTAATCAACACATCTTTCTCGACCAAATCGGCAAGGTCACGACGAATGGTTTCTTCGCTCACATCAGGGAACAAATCGTGATAGTCGCGATTTGTGAGGCGTTGATGTTGGACGATGAAATCGAGCGCGGCAAGTTGACGTTCGTTCAAATCCAGTCTGTGCCATTTCGATTTTTCGCTCTCCGCGCTCACCAGTTTTTCGCCCGGTCCGCGCAACGTGACCTTAAAGCCGTTCGTCGTTTCGGCAAAGCGCGGCGCGGGCAAGCCCCACTCGCGCATTTGGCGAATCATTCGATCAATCCCATATCCCAATCGCTCGACGAATCCCAAATCGGCGAGGACTTGGACGATGACTTCGTTGCGCGAGTAACGCTCCTCGACAATGTTCTCGACGGTGACGTGACCGGGCAATCGCCCCGGACTGTACACTTCGATGCGATCGCTGAACATCAGCACGCGAATCTCGTCGCCGCGAATCGCGTAATCGCGATGCGCCACCGCGTTGACAATCGCTTCGCGCACGGCGGGCAAGGGATACTCGGTGCGCTCTTCACGTTGGAACGCATCGAGCCGCGCGCCTTTGCGCATATTCGCCATCAGCCACGTCTCGGCGCGCCGAATTTGTTCGGGCAAGGGACCGCGAATCACCTCACGCAAAAATTCATCGTCCATCTGTTTGCCTGCATAGCGCGCGAGGAGAATTTCGGCAGAAGGAAACGCACGTTGCGGATCGCGCCCGAACAAGAGATAGCCCGACACCGTCGGACGCCATTCGCGATCGTCTTTGACGAGACAGCCGCGCCGCGCCAGAACTTCGATGATGGCATCCTTTTTGAGTGACGCATCGCCCAGAAATAACGCGGCATATTTTTCGACGAGCGCGCTGTCCAAATCGTCAAGCGACGCGCTAGACACGGGGAGCGATTCAAAATTGGCTTCGCCGCGCTCACGCAACAGTTGACGCAACTGACGCGGACCCAGCGCGACATTTTTCTTGCCCGACCGCGCGAGATACTTGCCGCGCAACCCGTACGCGTGCGGCAAACCCGGCGCCACTTGAATCACCAAAATTTCTTTCTCGTCGAGAGTGACACGTTCGGGGCGTGGAAGAATGAGGGGCGGTTCGCAACGCAGACCAGCGGCAAGGGCTTTATCGGTGGCGGCATCCGCGTCGCGAATGCCGCGCATCGCGCCACTGTTGGGATCAATCCCCAAAAGCACAATGCCGCCATTCGTGTTAGCGAACGCGGCAAGCGTTTCGGCAAGGCGTGTTAGCGAAACATTTTCGACTTCAAACGCAACCGTTTCGCTCTGACCTTGTCGGTAGAGGGCACGGATTTCGTCAGGGGTCATTGAGTTGACGAAGGACGAAGGACGAAGGTCGAAGGACGAAAGACAACTTTCGTCCTCCGTCTTCCGTCCTCCGTCATACTAACCGATCACGTATTGCCAAATCAGTAAAATACTTTCGCGCGTGGGAGTGCGCGGGACGGGTGTGGTGCTGGGAAATAGAATCGGGCTGAGTTCCATACCGATCAGGATGCCACACAAAAGCGAGCAACACGCGGCAAGGAGCAAGACGATGAGCACAACGATCATTCGCCCAGCGACTGGACGCGGTGTTTCCGCAAGCGGTGGTGCTTCGTAGCCATAACCGCTCGGTTGTGAGTAGGCATAGGGCGCGGGTTGTCCTTCACCGATAGGTGCACCTGCCGGTGGCGTGGGTGTGGGGGCAGGTGCGGCGGCTTTGACATCCGTGCCGCAATTGCCGCAAAAGCGTTGATTGTCGGGAACGGGATAACCGCAGGTAGGGCAGTTGATCAAGGTGACTCCTTTGCGGATTTAAGATTTGGAATTTTCGATTTTAGATTTGTTCGCGTGGCGTTTCGGATGGCTGTATGAGAACTGCGATGACGCGCCAACGCAATCGGTAGGACTTGTTCCATTCGTTCGACGTAGATGAAATTCATCTCACGTTGCACTTTTTTCGGAATGTCCACCATATCTTTTTTGTTTTTCTTGGGAATCAACATTGTGCGCAGTCCTGCGCGATGGGCGGCAAGCACCTTGTCGCGCAAGCCGCCGATGGGCAACACGCGTCCGCGCAAGGTGATTTCGCCGGTCATTGCGACGTCACGATGCACGGCGCGACGCGACAGCGCGCTGATGAGCGCGGTGGCAATCGTCACCCCTGCCGATGGACCATCTTTGGGAATCGCTCCTTCGGGAACGTGAATGTGAATATCGAGTTTGTCGAAATTGACGCGCAGTCCCAGTTCGCGCGCGTGCGTACGCGCGTACGAGAGCGCGGCTTGTGCCGATTCTTGCATCACATCACCCAACTGTCCTGTGAGAATCAAGCCGCCTTTGCCGCGCATCAACGTTACTTCGACTGCCATTGTATCGCCGCCCGCATCGGAGACCGCGACACCAGTCGCCACACCGATTTCATCGCGTTCTTCCTTGACGCCATACGTGAACTTGGGTGGTCCCAAGTATTTTGCCAATGCGTCGCGCGTGATGATCGTTGGCGCGCGCTTGCCTTCCGCCACCGCGCGCGCGATCTTGCGACACACGTTTGCGATCTCCCGTTCCAAATTGCGTACGCCGGCTTCGTACGTGTATTCGCGAATCAAGCCGCGTAACGCTTCGTCCGAAAAACGTAAAGTCCCTGTGAGTCCGTGTTCTTCTTTTTGGCGCGGAATGATAAAATGCTTGGCGATGGCGATTTTTTCTTCTTCGATGTAGCCCGGAAATTCGATGACTTCCATTCGATCGCGCAGCGCGGGCGGAATCGGGTCGAGAATGTTCGCGGTGGTGATGAACATCACCTTCGATAAATCGTACGGCACATCGAGATAGTGATCGCTGAATGCGTGATTCTGTTCAGGGTCGAGCACTTCGAGCAGTGCCGCGCTCGGATCGCCACGAAAGTCGGCGCCGATCTTGTCCACTTCGTCGAGCATAAACACAGGGTTGACTGTGCCCGCGCGTTTCATCGTTTGGATGATGCGACCCGGCAACGCGCCGATGTATGTGCGGCGATGCCCGCGAATCTCGGCTTCATCGTGAATGCCACCCAGCGACACGCGCACGAATGTGCGCCCCAATGCTTGTGCAATCGAGCGTCCCATCGAAGTTTTGCCGGTGCCTGGCGGTCCGACGAAACACAAAATCGGCGAGCGCATTTTTTCTGCCGCGAGTTTGCGAACGGCGATGTATTCGAGGATGCGCTCTTTGGCTTTTTTCAAACCATAGTGTTGCGCGTCCAACACTTTTGCCGCCGCCGCGACGTCCAAGTTGTCGGTCGTCATTTTTGACCAAGGCAAACTGACCAGCCAATCGAGATACGTGCGAATGATCGCCGTTTCGGGTGCCATACTCGGCATTTGCGCGAGGCGTTCGAGTTCGTGTTCGGCTTTTTCGCGCGCTTCTGCCGACATTCCGGCTTGAGCGATTTTTTCGCGCAGTTCGTTGATCTCGCGCGTTTGTGCGTCCGCTTCGCCAAGTTCGTGCTGGATGACTTTGATTTGTTCGCGCAAGTAATACTCGCGCTGGGTCTTGTCCACTTCCTCTTGGACTTGGCTGTGAATCTTGTTTTGCAATTCCAGCACGTCCAATTCTTTAGCCAGTTCGATAGAAACTTTTTGCAGGCGCGTGACTGGATCGAGCGTCTCGAGCAATTCTTGACGTTTTTCGATGGTCAGGTTCAGCGTCGAGGCAACGAGGTCTGCCAGCGCGCCTGGCGTCTCTGAGTTCATCGCGGCGACATACGCATCTTCCGGTAAGGCGGGCGTCAGGCGCACCATTTTTTCAAACAGCGCGAGCACGGCGCGCATCAACGCTTCGGTTTCCAACGAGGGAGTGTACGTTTCGATCAGAGGTTGCACGCGCGCGTACAGATACGGTTCGGTCTGCGTGATTTCGATGAGGCGGACGCGCGTTTCGCCCTGCGCGACGATGACTGATGTGCCATCGGGCATTCGCATCAAGCGTCCGAGTGCAACTTGGGTGCCGATGGAATAAAGATCGTCAATGTGCGGTTCTGTTATTTCGGGATCGCGTTGCAAAAAGATGACGATGGGTTGATTGCGATCGTTCGCCATTTCGATTGCGCGCACCGAGCGTTCACGCCCGACGATGAGTTGTCCCATCAGTCGCGGAAAGATGACCAGATCGCGCACAGGCACGAGTGGATATTCGGGTAGGTTCAACATATCCGTTGAACGCGTCGGTTTCTTTTCGTCGTTCTTACGCGGCATTCGTTACTCCTGTTTCCAGCGCAATAATACCACACAGGGAAAGGTGTGTCAAAGAGTGGGGCGGAGTAAGGTAATTGGGTGATTGGGTGATTTGGGTGATTGGGTGATGGCAAGGGCTGGTGCAAAGTCTATTGACAGGCGAATAAATTCACGCCAACGACCACCCGAAGCCGACCTGCGTCGGCTAAGCTAGCCCGCGAAGGCGGGCTTGGGGTTGTTGTCGCGGCGACTTCGAGTCGCCAACTCCGACTTTGCACCAGCCCTAAGGTGATGGCGCGGGGTGGTTGACAGTGTATCGCTCATTGTGTAAAATCCCCTACGCTTGAAACTTGCCAGCGATGTATGCATCTAAACTGATGAGGGTTTAGAAAAAAATTTTGGAGGGTTGATGAGATGATCCTGCACGACAAATTGAACGAAATCATTCCCGTGTGGCGTGAACGCGTCCGCAAATTGCTCAAAGAACACGGTCACGTCAAGGTCAACGATTTTACGATCGAGCAAGTGTACGGTGGGATGCGCGATGTCGAAGTGCTGGTCACCGATATTTCGTACGTGGATCCCGCGACGGGAATTCGTTTTCGCGGTTACACGATTCCCGAAGTGTTGGAAAAATTACCCAAAGCCGATGGCGCGACGATGCCGTACGTCGGTGGGCTGTACTATTTGCTTCTGACCGGCGAAATTCCGACACGCGAGCAAGCGCGCGCGGTCGAAGCGGAATGGCAGGCGCGCGCGTTCGTTCCCGCGCACGTCGAAAATGTTTTGCGCGTGATGCCCGACGAAACGCATCCAATGACCTTGTTCTCGCAAGGTATTCTCGCGCTACAAACTGAAGCGCAGTTCGTCAAACGCTATCACGCGGGGATGAAAAAAGACGAGTACTGGATTCCGACGCTCGAAGATAGTCTCAACCTGATTGCGAAACTTCCCGTGCTCGCCGCGATGATCTATTGCAAAAAGTATAGCAAGTGCGAGATGGGTCAAGCCGATCCGAATTTGGATTGGGCAGGTAACTTTGCGCGACGACTCGGTATCGTGAACAAGGAGTACGAAGACCTGTCGCGCTTGTATTTCATTCTCCATTCCGACCACGAAAGCGGGAACGTGAGCGCGCACACGGTTCACCTCGTCGGCTCGGCGTTGTCCGATGCGTATCTCGCGTTCTCCGCAGGGATGAACGGACTGGCGGGACCGTTGCACGGCTTGGCGAACCAAGAGTGCTTGGCATGGTTGTTGAGTGTGCGCGAGAGATTCGGTGGTGTGCCAACCAAAGAGCAGTTGGAGCAATTCGCGAACGAAACGCTTGCCGCCGGCAAAGTGATTCCCGGTTACGGTCACGCGGTTCTCCGCACACCGGATCCGCGCTTTGTGGCGCAGTACGAATTCGGCAAAAAATATTTTCCCGATGACGAGTTGTTCCGCATCGCCGAGTTGGTATACCAAGTTGTCCCTGGCGTTCTCAAGGCGCAAGGCAAAGCGAAAAATCCCTGGCCCAACGTGGATGCCATCAGCGGCACGTTACAGTATCACTATGGCGTGCGCGAGTTCGATTTCTACACGGTGCTGTTTGGCGTTAGCCGCGCGTTGGGTGTCACCGCGAACTTGGTGTGGGCGCGCGCGCTTGGTTTGCCCATCGAACGCCCCAAGTCGCTCACAACGGCGATGTTGGAAGAGATTGCGCGCAAGGCGTGATACGTGATACGCAATACGCAATACGAAATACGAAATACGAAATACTGCGTATTGCGTATTCCGTGTTGGTGTTGAAGAGGTTGCATTGAACGATAAACAAATTTACGGCGGTCAAGCGGGCATCGAAGGAGTGATGATGCGCGGCAAAAAGTACGTCGCGTGCGCGGTGCGCGATCCGCACGGCAACATTGTCACCACCACCGAGCCGCTCTCGCCCGCGATCTACGCAAGTCGCTGGGCAAAGATTCCGTTCCTACGCGCGGTGACGATTCTGTGGGATACACTCGTGCTGGGAACGAAAATGCTGATGTATTCCGCGAACATCGCGGTCGAGGAAGAGGCAAAGAAGAACGCGGAGACAACATCAAACACGTCAAACGCCGCGCGCGCATCGAGCGATCCGCCGCAAGCCATTTCGACAGGAATGGCACTTGGCACGGTACTGATCGCGCTCGCGTTCGGTATCGGTTTGTTTTTTGTGTTGCCGCTCGCGCTCGTGAACATCGCCGATCCGTACTTGAACGCATCGTTTGCGAGCGAAAATGTCGCGTCGTTCGTGAGTAACATTCTTGAAGGCATTATTCGCCTCGCGCTGTTCCTCGCGTACATCTACCTCATCGGCTTGATGCCCGATATTCGGCGCGTGTTTGCGTATCACGGCGCGGAACACAAAACGATTGCTGCTGACGAAGCAGGCGCGCCACTCGTGCCTGAAACGATTCAGCAGTACAGCAAAGCGCATCCGCGTTGCGGCACGGGCTTTTTGCTCGTCGTCGTTGTCGTTTCGATTTTCGTGTTCGCGCTTTTGGGACGCCCACCAATGGAGTGGCGCATCGCGTCGCGCATCGTGCTGATACCGGTGATCGCCGCGCTCAGTTACGAACTGATCAAATTTGCTTCGGCGCACAAGTCGAATCCACTGTTGAACTATCTAGTGGTGCAACCGAGTCTCGCGTTGCAATCACTCACCACGCGCGAACCCGACGCGCAGATGATCGAGGTCGCGGTGGTTGCGTTGCAAACCGTCAAGCAAAAAGAGAAAGGAGATTGAAAAATGCGAAAGAAAATCACCGTTGTTGGTGCAGGGTTCGTTGGTGCAACGACCGCACAACGTTTGGCAGAACGCAATTACGCCGATATTTTACTTGCCGATGTGACTGAATTCATCGCTGAGGGCAAAGCCCTCGATTTGCTCGAAGCAGGTCCCATCGTCGGATACGATGTGAACATCAGTGGCGTCACGATCAAAGACGGCACGGGCTATGAAAAAATCGCCGGGTCGGATGTGATTGTGATGACGGCTGGCATTGCGCGTAAGCCCGGAATGAGTCGTGATGATTTGATCTTGACAAATATGAAAATCGTCGGTGGGTGGGCGGAACAAATCGCCAAGTACGCGCCCAACGCCATCGTCATCGTCGTCACAAATCCGGTGGACGCAATGACGCAATTGATGTGGCATGTGACCAAATTCCCCAAACATCGCGTTATCGGTCAGGCAGGTGTGTTGGACAGCGCGCGCTTTCGCACGTTCGTCGCGCTGGAACTCGGCGTGTCGGTGCAAAACGTGGAGGCGTACGTGCTTGGCGCACACGGCGATCAAATGGTCCCGCTTCCGCGCTATACGACTGTGGCAGGCATTCCCATCACCGAATTGTTGCCAAAGGAAAAAATTGACGCGCTGGTCAAGCGCACGCGCGATGGCGGCGCAGAGATTGTGAATCTCCTCAAGACCGGTTCCGCGTTCTACGCACCTAGCGCGGCAGTCGCCGAGATGGTGGACGCGATCTTTTTCGACAAGAAGAAAATCTTGCCGTGCATCGCATACCTCGAAGGCGAATATGGCATCAGCGGTGTGTACGCTGGTGTGCCCGTGCGACTCGGCTCACAAGGTATCGAAGAAATCATCGAATTCAAGTTGAACGACGAAGAACTTGCCGCGTTACGCAAATCGGCGGACGCGGTGCGCGCGTTGAACAAGGTGATGGGAATTTGACAAAGGACGAAAGACGAAGGACGAAGGTCGTTCGTCTTTCGTCAGAGAGGTGAAATGAACGGCATTCTGGAAACACAACTCGATAACGGACTCAAGGTGTTGCTCAAACCCGTACGTACCGCGCCTGTTGCAACGTTCTGGGTGTGGTATCGCGTCGGCTCGCGCAATGAAGTGCCGGGCAAGACCGGTATTTCGCACTGGGTTGAGCATATGATGTTCAAAGGCACGCCGTCGTTGGGCAAGGGCGAAATTATGCACCTCATCAATCGCAACGGCGGTGTGGACAATGCGTTCACGTCCGCCGATTACACGGCGTACTTTGAACTCCTGCCGAGTGATCGCATTGACCTTGCCCTGCGTATCGAATCGGATCGAATGGTGAACGCGCTGTTCGATCCGAACGAAGTGGAGAGCGAACGCACCGTGATCATTTCGGAACGCGAAGGTGCGGAGAACGAGCCGCGCTTTTGGTTGGGCGAAGAGGTGCTTGCGCTCGCGTTCAAAGTGCATCCGTATCATCACGACACGATTGGTTGGAAGACCGATTTGCTCAACATCACGCGCGACGATTTGTACGCGCACTACAAGACGTACTATGCACCGAACAATGCGGTGATTGTGGCAGCGGGCGATTTCGATGCGAACGAAATGCTAACCAAGATTCAAGACGCGTTCGGTGCGATTCCGCGTGGCAAAGACATTCCGCCGGTAACCAGCGTTGAGCCGCCGCAAGAAGGCGAGCGGCGTGTAACGTTGAAACGTCCAGGACCGCTTGCCTATTTTCACGCCTTGTATCACGCGCCCAAAGCCAGCGACCCGGATTTCCTTCCGGCTTTTGTGCTCGCAGGCATTTTGTCGGGCGTGGGCGGAATGAGTTTTTCCGGCGGCGCAAGTCCGGGACGTTCATCGCGCTTGTATCGCGCGTTGGTCGAGACCGGCTTGGCAACGGACGTGAGTTGCAGTTTCCGCGCCACGTTGGATCCGGCACACTCGATGTGACCGCGACGGCGCGACCTGGTGTGCCCATCGAAAAAGTCGAACGCGCGATCTTTGCCGAGTTGGACAAGGTCGCCAGCAAAGGTGTGACCCAAGCCGAACTCGACAAGGTCATCAAACAGGCGCGCGCGCAATTCGTCTACGCGATGGACGGCGTGATGAATGTCGGCGGTTGGTTGGGACAGTTGGAGATGGTTGCATCCTACAAAATGTACGATACGTTTCTCGATAATCTGATGAAGGTGACGCGCGACGATATTCGACGCGTGGCAGAAAAATACTTGCGCGAGACGAATCGCACCGTCGGCTGGTTCATTCCGACGAATGGCAGCGCGCCACGCGCGCGACGAGGAGGACACGCGTGAATACGACCTTGCCCATCACCCCCGAAACTGTGACGCGCGTTACGCTCGATAACGGCTTGACGATTTTGGTCAAGTACAATCCCAACAACGCGTCGGTGACCTTGCGCGGACGTTTGCGCGCCGGCGGAATGTTCGACACATCCCAGACGACCGGACTCGCGCATTTCACGACCGCCGCACTACAGCGCGGCACGCGCAAACGCACATTCCAAAAATTGAATGAAGAATTGGATCGTTACGGAATGTCGTTTGGCATCGGCGCGGGTACGGAAACGATTGGCTTTAGCGGCAAAGCCCTCGTCGAAGATTTCGATCGCTTGCTCGATGTTGTCGCCGATGTGCTGATGCACCCAACGTTTCCGCGTCGTGAAGTCGAGAAACTACGTACTCAAATTCTCACCGATTTGCAAGAGGACGATCAAGACACGCAACACGTGGCGTATCGCGAGTTTCGCAAGTTGTGTTATCCCGCCACACATCCGTACCATCGTTTGCCCGATGGCACAACCAAGACAGTGAAACGTTTGACGATTGCGCAGATGTGCGAATTTCACGCGCGCTATTTTCGTCCCGATGTGACCACGCTTGTTGTCGTTGGCGATGTGCGCGCGGACGATGCGATTGCGCGCATTGCGCGCGTGTTCGGTCGTTGGCGTGCCGAAGGCGCTCCACCGCCGCATCAGATTCCCGATGCGCCACCACCGCAACAAATCGTACGTCGCACCGTGCCATTGGACGGCAAGACCCAAGCCGATGTGGTGTTGGGTTTCCCGGCGTTGCGACGTAGCGATCCCGATTTTTACGCGCTCTCACTCGGCGACCTGATTTTCGGACGACTCGGTTTGTACGGACGTTTGGGCGCGAACGTGCGCGACGAACAAGGTTTGGCGTACTATGTCTTCAGCAGTCTCGAAACCGGCATCGGTGCGGGACCTTGGACGGTGCGCGCAGGTGTGAATCCCAAGAACTTGACGCGCGCCATCGAAAGTATCCTTGCCGAGATTCAGCGTTTGCGCTCCACACCAGTTACACAAGACGAGTTGGACGAAGCACGCGACTTTCTCACTGGCTCACTCGCCTTGCGCTTGGAAACCAACGATGGCGTTGCAGCGATTTTGAGCGACATTGAACTGTTCAATCTCGGCTTGGATTACCTGCAACGCTATCCACACATCATTCGCTCGATCACAGCGGAGCAAATTCTGGCGGTGGTGCAAAAGTACGCGCGTATCGAAAATTACGCGCTGGCGATTGCGGGTCCAGTGGACAGTGAGACAGTGGGGCAGTGAGACAGTGAGACAGTGAGACGGGAGGCGGGAGGCAGGAGGCAGTAGGCAGATGGCAGTTGGCTGATCGCTGATGGCTGAATGCTGATCGCTGACGGCTGACCGCTGAAAGGAGAAACAATGGTCGAACCGAAGAAACGCGCGCCGCGACGAAAACTGGCGGCGGAAGAGTTTGAACAAGAGCGAGTCGAGTTGCAAGACGCGCAGGTCAATGACATTTCCGCGCGCGAGGTCACGATTCGCGCGGGCAGTGCGCGTGATGTCAAAGCCGAAACGGTCACGCTGACGCAGGGCGGCGTGAATGCGATTGATGCCAAACAGGTCACTGTCAGTCAAGGTGGTATCGTCGAGGCGAATGCGAGCGCGCTGGTGATCAAGCAAGGTGGCATCGTCAAAGCCGAGGCGGAAGAAATCGAAGTGATGCAAGGCGGCATCGTGTTCGCGCAAGGCGAAGAAGTGCAACTCGAAGCCGGCGGTGCAGTTGCGTTGATGGGCACGACGATTCAGGTCGAAGCCGGTGGCGCGGAGTGGATGCTGGCGCGCGAATCCATTCACGTCCAGCAGGGCGGCGCGATGGTGATGGCGGCGCCACGCATTCAGGTCGAGAATGGCGGCGCGATGTTGATGATTGCGCGCGAGGTGCACGGCAACGTGCGTACGCTCTTCGATACGCGCAGCGCGCTAGTCTTTGGCATCGCCGCAGGTGTAGTGCTGGGTTTACTTGCGCGCGGACGCAAATCGTAGGACAAGTTTTCAACTTGTCCTACATGCCCACTTTCGTTCTCCGTCGTTCGTCCTTCGTCCAAATTTGACAATCCACCCGATTCGAATACAATAGCCCCGAATTGCCAGCGAGGGCAGAGATGTCCTCGCTGTTTCACATTCACACCGCGACGTGTGATGCGATGCCTCGCTGCATCAAACTCTACATCATTCTGCAGGAGGTTAGTATGTCTCTCAGCGACTCGCAAAAACACGTCCTTGAACGCGCCCAAGCCGATGGTGTGCAATTCGTCAGTTTGCAACTGACCGATGTGGTCGGTGCGATCAAAAACGTGACGATTCCCCTGCACAAACTCGGCGAGGCACTCGAACACGGCATTTGGTTCGATGGCTCTTCGATTCAGGGATTCGCGCGCATCTACGAAAGCGATATGTTTATGATCCCTGATGTGAGCACCTATCGCGTCTTGCCGTGGACCGAAGGCGATCATCGCCTGGCGCGTTTCATCTGCGACGCGTACACCCCCGACGGCGAACCATTCCCCGGCGATCCACGCGGCGTCCTCAAACGTCAACTCCAACGCGCTCAAGCGTTAGGTTTCCGCTACACCACCAGTTCCGAACCCGAGTTTTTCCTCTTCCACAAACACGACAGCGCCGAGCCGGTCCCCCACGATGTGGCAGGTTATTTCGATTTCTCGCCGCGCGATGTGGCGTCTGAAGTGCGGCAAGACATCATCCTCGCGCTCGATGCACTAGGAATTGATGTGGAACGTGGGCATCACGAAGTCGCCATCGGTCAACACGAAATCAACTTTCGGTATGCCGATGCGTTGACCAGTGCCGACGCGCTGATGACGTTCAAGTACACCGTCAAAGCAATTGCGCAAGCGCACGGTCTCTATGCGACCTTTATGCCCAAGCCGATTGTCGGCATCAACGGCAGTGGAATGCACACGCACCAAAGTTTGTTCGACCTCAAAGGTGAGACCAACTTGTTCTACGATGCGCACGATGCGTACCACTTGTCGCCACTCGCGTACCACTTTCTCGCCGGACAACTCGCGCACGCACGCGCGCTTGCCGCTGTCGTCGCGCCGACAGTGAACTCGTACAAACGCCTCGTGCCCGGTTACGAAGCACCAGTGTACATCTGTTGGGGACAAATCAATCGTTCCGCGTTGATTCGCATCCCGCGTTATTCCAAAGGTCGCGAAAAATCCACACGCCTCGAATTGCGTTGTCCCGATCCTTCCTGTAATCCGTATCTTGCGCTTGCGGTGATGCTGGCGGCGGGACTCGATGGCATCGAACGCAAACTCGAAGCACCACTGCCAATCGAAGAAAGTGCGTACGAGTTGACCGAAGACGATTTGCGCGCGCGCAGCATCGGCGTTTTGCCCGGCTCACTGGCCGAAGCGTTGAGCGAGTTGGAGCGCGACGAGGTGATTTGCGACGCGTTGGGCGAACACACCTACAAGGCGTTTATGCGCGCCAAGCGACGCGAGTGGGACGACTATCGTTTGCAAGTAACGCCTTGGGAACGCGCGCGATATTTTGAAGTGGTGTAGCGTATGCCAAGGTATCACATTCACACCCGACCTGCGCCCGCCCCATTTGATTATCCCGCCAAATTTCAAAAAGACGAAACCGATTTGTACGTCAAGTACGGTCACCGCGTTTTTGCCGGCACGTCGCAACGCGGCAATGCCTACTGGACAGCCGAAATCATTTCGCAAACGTGGTTCCAAGCCGAAACAGGACGCATTCCGATCAGCGGCGCGGGCTATGGAGGTCCGTTCAGCGGTGAGGGCTTTGAGAGTATCTGGCTCGATATGTCCGAAATCGTGCGCCCCACGCGCGATGGAATTCATGGACGCGAATACATTTCGACTGTGGTC
>JAOACU010000231.1 GCA_026417715.1 Anaerolineae bacterium
ATGCCTAGCGCAATTACACTCCAGCCCAACACGCCGAACGAGTAGAACAGAAACTGCGTCAACGTGCCGATAGCGGCGGCAAAATCTTCAGGTGTGGTGCGTAGATACGTGCCGACTTCATTCGCTGAGATTTGTCCGAGGAATCCTTCCAGTGTATTTGAATACCAAGACGAATTGTGACCAAACACAGGTAGATACAAGTAAAACAGCAGCGGTGTAGCGAAGGCAGTACACAAACGTATCCATTCGCGTCGAGACTGCATTGACTTGAAATGATTGAGCAAAAGTAAAATCGCAATTGCTGGCACAAGTAAGATGATTGAACGATGGTGTGCGAGTCCAAGCCCTAGAACGAGAGCGACAAGGTCTAATCTTGTGCCCTGCCAGTACCAGCGCAATAATGTGTACATCAAGGCGGCAAAGAGGAGTAGATTCAGAGGGCTAACCGAAGCAACACCTGCTTGTCGCCACACCGCAATGTTGGTGGCAAATAGTGCTGTCGCAATGAGTGCAGTCCAGCGGCGCTGTGTCAATAGTACGATGCTGAGGTAAACAAACACCGCGGCGAGCGCGCTCAAAAACACCGAGAGCAAATTCATTCGATATGCCACGTCTCCCAGCGGTACCAGTGTGGTGACAACTTTACCTAGTGTAAGATACAACGGATAACCGGTTGGGTGCGCGATACCTAGTGTGTAGGCAACGTGTTGAAACTCTGCACTATCACGTCCGCCGCCAAGTGTTGGCGCCATCGTTTGCAGGTACAATGCAAATGTGACGATAAAGACAAACAGCGCGATGAGACGATCAGCGTTGGGCGCGAGGCGTGATACGTAATACGCAATACGTGGTGTGTTCATCAATTCGCCTTTACTTCCGCACCAACAAAAGTCAAGACCAAGCGGTCATTCTCAAACTTGGCTTTCTGTATCTCGCGCGCGGCGAGCACGCGCGGCAGAATCAAGTTACGTCGAAAATTGCCGATGCTGATCACGAGTTCGTCACCGCTGCGCGTTAAGTTGACGGCGTCTTTGGTAATGAACGGCAAACGTAATTTGAGCAAGTAGGCATCGTCGGTCTTTTCAATCACCTGAGGTTGTTCGTGATAAAAAATTTGTGTGGGGTCTTGCGCACCATAAATTGCCTCTGCCATTTTGCGAAGCATCGCCGCGCCGACGACTTCTTGATCCATTAACGGGACTTTGAAAATCGGTAGCGGCGAAAAGGCTTCTTCGACTAACTGACTGTAGCGTGTCTGCGCGTCTTTCCACGCATTGAAATAATCATCACCGATATTCGCGGGGATGATGCGATTCGAGATGACCAAATCGGTGGTATAGCCGTACAAGTTCAGGTAGGTGTACGTGCGTTGCGCTTCTTTGATGACCATTTTTTCCGGATTCAACACGAGTCGCACCGAAGTTTTTTGCTGATCGGTCAATAGTTCGTGCATACGATCGAGTTGCAGAATCAAGTCTTTGATGGATTCAAACACTTGATCATCGGGAATCGGAATATCGGTGACGCTACGCAGAAGAGGACCGACGACTTTGGCAGTTTGACGTTGAATCGGAAAGATGCGTGTGAGGTACCACTCGGCGACTTCGGGGAGTGAGAGCAAACGTAACGTTTCGCCTGTCGGCGCGCAGTCCACAATGATCACGTCATACGCGTTGCTATCATGCAGTAAAATGATTTGCAGGAGACTGGCGAGTTCGTCCATTCCTGGCAACACACTCGCTTCGTCCGCCAGCAACTCGTCCAAGCCGCGCCACGCGAGAACGGAGGTGAGCCACTCTTGCACCGTACCCCAGTATTTTTCCATCTGGTGCAATACATCAATCTCTTGACCATGCAAGCGCGGCGCGATTTCGATGGGTTCATTGCCAATCGTCATATCGAACGAATCGGCAAGCGAATGCGCGGCATCCGTACTGACCACGATGGTACGGTAACCGAGATCGGCGCAACGCAACGCGGTTGCCGCCGCGACCGTTGTTTTGCCAACGCCACCTTTGCCGGTGTAAAGGAGAATTCGCATTTGCCCTCTAGAAAGACACGACCGCCGACCCTTCGACTACGCTCAGGGCAAGCCGCCGACCGCCGTAAATCTTTTTTGTGATTATAGCACAAAACGCGGTACGCGATAAAATCGTGAGAGGTTTGACACGCGTCTTGAAAAATGTTATCCTCACAAACGATGAACATTCACTTGGCAACACTCGGTTGCAAGTTGAACGAAAGTGAAATCGAGGCGTGGGCGCGGCAATTCGCGCGTGAAGGACATACGCTTGTGGACGATGCGCGCGCCGCCGATGTGATTGTTCTGAACACGTGCACAGTCACGCACGTTGCCGCGCGCAAAACGCGCCAATTGGCGCGACAATTCGCGCGCGCCAATCCCCACGCGCACATCGTGTTGACCGGCTGTTTTGTTACCATTTCGCCGAACGAAGCGCGCGCGCTGCCGAATGTCGCATTGGTCGTTCCGAACGCGACTAAAGATCAACTTTTTGAACAAATCATTCAAGCGTTCAGCGATCAGCGATCAGCGATCAGCAGTCAGCGGTCGGCGATCAGCGGTCAGCAGTCAGCGGTCGGTGGTCAGCAGTCGGGCGTTGACAGTCACGTGTGGTTGGACGCGGATGTAGAAACCCAAGTCGCGGGACACGCATCCCCAATCTCCACTCTCCAATCTCTAACTCTCCGCACGCGCGCGTTCGTCAAAATCCAAGACGGGTGCAACCTTGCGTGCGCGTACTGCATCATCCCACACGCGCGCGGCGCGGAGCGCAGTCGTCCGCGCGACGAAATCATCGCCGAAGTGCGCGCGCTGGTGGAGGCAGGATACAAGGAAATCATCTTGACAGGCGTGCAAATTTCGGCGTACCAAGATCGTGGGGCAAATTTCAAATTTGTCCTACACGATCTCGTCGCGGCAATCCTTGCGGAGACGAACGTGCCGCGCCTGCGTCTTACGAGCATCGCGCCTTGGGACGTGGACGACACGCTGCTCGATTTGTGGCGCGACGCGCGCCTGTGTCGCCATTTGCATCTCTCGTTGCAAAGTGGATGCGATGCCACGTTGCGCCGAATGCGACGACCGTACACCACCGCGCAGTTCGCGCGCGCCGTTGAACGCGCGCGCGAAAAAATTCCTGATGTGGGCATCACCACCGATGTCATCGTCGGTTTTCCCGGCGAAACCGATGCCGAGTTTGAGCAATCGTTGCGTTTCGTTGAGCAGATGCAATTTTCGCGCGTGCACGTCTTTCCGTACTCTAAACGCGAAGGCACGCACGCGGCAACACTTCCCAACCAAATTTCCGACGCAGTCAAACAAGCGCGCGCGCGTCAAATGCAAGCAATCGCCGATGCAAGCCAACGCGCGTTTGCAGCACGATTCATCGGGCGCGAGTTGATGGTGTTGTGGGAAACAAAGACGGATGACGAAGGACGAAAGACGGAGGCTTGCCCTGAGCAAGGAAGGGACGAAAGACGGTTGTCCTTCGTCCTTCGTCCTTCGTCCTTCATCTGGAGCGGTTACAGCGATAACTACATTCGCGTAGTTGCAACAAGTGACCGTGATCTGCACAATCAGTTAACACTTGCCCGCGTGAGCGCGGTGATAGACGATGGTGTAATGGCAACTATCTGTTAACTTGGTTTGCAAACAAAAAAACGCGAATCGAAAAGATTCGCGTTTTTGTTTTGTGGACATTAGTGCACTAGTCCATCAANTATCCGCCGTTGACATCGAGGATTTCGCCGGTGATAAAGTTCGCCGCGTCCGACGCGAGAAACGCGACGGCTTCGGCAACCTCTTCGGGTTTGCCCATTCGTCCAAGTGGAATGGCAGCAATCACCGCGCGCCGTTTTTCCTCCGACCATTCTTTGCTCATATCGGTTTCGATGGCGTGCGGCGCGACCGCGTTGACGTGAATGTTGTGCGGCGCGAGATCGCGCGCGAGCGATTTGGTGAACGTGTTGATGGCGCCCTTCGATGTGCCATACGACGCAGCGGCAGTAATATCACCGACTTTACCTGCGACCGAAGTGACGTTGACGATTTTCCCACCACCTTGCTTGACCATTTGCGGCACGACGGTCTTGATGCAGTTGAACGTTCCCCCCAAATTCACTTTGAGTACCAGATCCCAGTCTTCTTTGGTGTGATCGAGGAACGCGCCGCGTCGAATGATTGCCGCGTTGTTGACCAGAATATCAATCCGACCGAACCGTGCTATCGCGGCATCAACCGTAGATTGCACTGTAGCAAAATCAGAAATATCAATACGCGCGATGAACGCGTGGCGTCCCAGCGCTTCGATGTCGTTTTTAAGATTTTCGAGTCCAACAGCATCCAGATCGAGCGCGATGATGTTTGCACCTTCACGCGCAGAGCGAAGCGCGATTGCGCGACCGATACCACGCGCCGCGCCGGTGACCATCGCCACTTTGTTGACGAATCGCATTGAAATTACCTCACAGATTAGAGAGACCTGTCAGGTGAGATACACCTGACAGGTCTTGCATCAACTGCTCCACTTTCTAACGATACGGTTCACTTGCTCGGTTGCCCACTTGACGGCGTCTTCGGGTGTCATCTTGTCAGTGGCGGCTTGGGCGATCATATCGGGGATGACGAAAGTGGCAATCACTTCACCCATCGCTGGGCTGTTGGGACCCGGATACTCAAAGCCCACCGACCATTCGGGAGCCGTTTGCACGATTGCAAGTTTGTCGGGTGGATTGTTCGCTGGATCGT
>JAOACU010000232.1:0-3784 GCA_026417715.1 Anaerolineae bacterium
CAACAGGGCACGCACGAGGCGTGCCCCTACGCGCAAATGTTCACGGATGGGCGGTAAGTGCGACCCTTGTGGTCGCCCAATCACGTGGTCATCCAATTACTCGGTCGTCCCTATTTGGGTGGTGGGATTCCCAATGCTTACAAATCCGAATCGCCGTGTATTCTGGAATTTCGCGATGACGTGGTATGGTCGTGCGTTGCCGTGTAGCAGGATTTTCCCAAATCGAATGGTCGCTCCCCTCACGCACAAATCGGCAACCGTGTTGTTCCAAATGCCGCACCAAGTCGCGGCGTTTCATACAGAAGCAACCTCTGGCACTAGTGTAACACGCGACGCGGCGGTCAACAACAAGTGGATTGGTTCTTCAACGTCGGCATCTGACGCGCTACACGTTGGATCAGGACGCGGCAACGGATCACCATACATCAAGTAGGTTTCTGCCATATCCACCAACGCGCTGGATAACAACTTGCGTGCTTCTTCCAATGTCTTACCAAAAGTAATCACGCCGGGAAAATCTACCACCTCAGCATGCACACCTTCGTCCAAATACTTGTATGCCGCCTTGTAGGTCAACATCTTCTCACCTCTGGCTCTAGTATATCACGCCTCTCTCTACTGCGTCAATCAAACAACACCAACTGCACACCGCGCAATTTCTCTTGAATCTTTTGCGCAATCAAATCCAGATGCTCACCGTTCACCACGAAATCCAACCGATCGGCAGGCACGATGAGCACAGGACACAATTTGAAATCAGCGATCCATTCGTCGTAGAGCACATTCAATTGTGCCAGATAGTCTGGCGCAATGTTTTTTTCATAGTCGCGTCCACGCAACGCGATACGATGCAACAACGTCGGCACCGACGCGCTGAGATAGACGACTAGATCGGGTGGCGGCAACAACTCTGTCAAGACCTGATACAATTCCCAATACGTCCGCCAATCGCGCTCGCTTATGTAACCTCGCCGATACAAGTTCTTGGCAAAGATTTCCGCGTCCTCGTACACACTGCGATCCTGCACCGCCACGCCGGGAAAATCGCGCAAGCGACGCAAATCGCGCAAACGCCGCGCCAGGAAAAAGACTTGCGAATGGAATGCCCACGCGCGCATATCCTTGTAAAAATCGGCAAGGTAGGGATTGTCCATCACTCCCTCGAAGAACGGCTCCCAGTGCATCCGCGCGCACAGCATTTCGACCAGCGTGGATTTGCCAACACCAATGTTCCCCGCAATCGCGATAAACTTTTTCATCGTAACTACTCTGCCCGATCAGTTTTAGCCACACAGCACACAGGGGACACAGAGAAATCTTTTTTTACTCTGTGTTCCCTGTGCTCTCTGTGGCATCCTCTGGCATACTCGAACAGTCACTTGTTCAGCCAGCGTCTTCGTTGAACAGGGATTTCTGAAATGTGCCCAACTCTAGACGCGCGCGAATGCGATTCAGAATCGCGCGCAAATCCTCCGCGCGGCGCACAAAGTCCAAACCATTCGTGTCAATCGTAAGCACAGGCGCGGCAGTGTAGCGCGTGAAGAAGTCATCGTACGCCTCGCACAGCGCAGCAATGTACTCGCGTTCGATCGCGCGCTCGTACGGACGATCGCGCAGCGCGATGCGTTCCATCAGCACATCGGTATCCGCGCGTAGGTACACGACCAAATCGGGCGTGGGAATTTTGGTGGCGATGATTTGGTGCACGCGCTCGTACATCGCGAGTTCATCGCCTTCGATGTTGAGGCGCGCGAAAATCATATTCTTGTCGAAGGTGTAATCGCTGATGAGATTACTGCGCGCAAGCACGGCGGGAATGACTTGGGGCTGTTGTTGATAACGACTCAGGAGGAAAAAAATTTGCGTTTGGAACGCATAGCGTTTGCGGTCTTGGTAAAACCGCGCGAGGAAGGGATTTTCTTCAAAGACCTCGAGGAGAATTTCGGCGCGAAATTCGTTTTGGGCAAGGCGCGTCAGCGTCGTCTTGCCCACCCCAATCACACCTTCGATGGCGATGTAAACGTGTTTCGGCATAGATCAATGAGAGGATAGACGAAGGACGAAAGACGAACGACCCAAATTTGGCTCATTGGTTCATTGGCACATTGGCTCATTGCTTTTCGTACGGTTGTCCATCCGCCGCTGGCATCTGCACGCGTCCCACCACCCCCGCCAGCGCGATCATCGTCACGACGTACGGAAGCATCAGCAAAAATTCGTACGGAATATTCACCTGACCAATGAGGATTTGCAACTTGACCTGCAATGCATCGGCAAAACCGAAAATCAAACTCGATGCGAACGCCCCTGTAGGTGTCCAGTTCCCAAAAATCATCGCGGCGATGGCAATGAAACCGCGTCCACTCGTCATCAGTTTATCGAAGCGTCCTACCGAACCGAGTGTAAAGTACGCGCCCGCAAGTCCCGCCACCACGCCACCCAAGATGACGTTTGTGTAGCGCACGCGAAAAACGTTGATGCCAAGTGTATCGCCGGTTTTGGGATGTTCACCCACCGCGCGCGTACGCAAGCCCCAACGTGTGTGGAACAACATCACTTGGATCACGACAAGTAGAATCAACGCCAGCCACACAATCGGGGTTTGGTCGAACAACAGCGGACCCACAATCGGAATCTTGCCCAAATCGGGAAAAATTTGGCTGATGTACGGAAATGTCACTTCGTTGTTGAGTTCGGTGTACTCTTGCATCAAGCGTTGATTCAAAAAGTTGGTCAAGCCGATAGCGAAAATGTTGATCACCGTACCGCTAACAATCTGATTCACTTTGAATCGAATCGAAAGAACGGCATGCCACGCCGCCAAGATGGCGCCGGTTGCCAACGCGGCAACAAAGCCCAGCACGATACTGCCGGTCGCATTCGCCACGAGAACCGACGTGAACGCCGCGCTCAGCATCATCCCTTCGATAGCGATGTTGATGACGGCGGAACGCTCGCACAAAATCGCCGCCAGCGCGCCGAGCAAAATCGGCGTGGCGAGTTGCAACGAGGCGGACAAGATGCCGATGAGACTGAACGAGGTGCCGCGCGCTGCCCACACCAAAAACGCGGCGAGGAAGGAGAAACTCGCGATGCCCAAGAGCCAGCCGCCACGACGGAACGGACGCACAAGGTCGAGCACGGCAAGCGCGAACACGACGATCGCCAAGAACCACACCGTCGGCAAAACGGGAACGACAATGTCGGGCAATCGCACCAACTGCACCGAGCGCGTGGTGTTCAATCCCAACGTGGCTATCTGGTCGGGTTTGACTTCGCTGGTGAAGAATGCCAGCATCGCCAGCGCGACCAGAATGTAAAACAGCCCGCGTCGTTTTTGCGCGAGGACGTTCGCGCGTGTGAGTGTGTGCGTGAATGTTGCCATTTCAACCTCCCCACCCGCGCGTCAGCATCGTCTCCCAACTGATTTCACCTTTGAGACGATACAACTTGCGAATGATGATCGGCGCGGCGACGAACATAATGACGAACGCTTGCACAATCGCGACAATGTCAATCGGAATCGCCGCGAGTGATTGCATCTTGGTTGCGCCGTTACGCAATGTGCCGAACAAAAGCGCGGCGAGTACCACACCCAGCGGATGCCCGCCACCCAGCATCGCCAGCGCAATCGAATCGAAACCATAGCCGGGCGAAAACCCTTCGGCGAGGTTGTGGTTGACGCCCATCACTTCGCCCGCACCTGCCATCGCCGCGAGCGCGAACCGATTGTGCGCGTGCAAAATGCCCGTAATCGTTCCTCCCACCGCAAACACAATCGCCG
>JAOACU010000232.1:3794-4707 GCA_026417715.1 Anaerolineae bacterium
GTTTTGGGCAAGGCGCGTTAGCGTCGTCTTGCCCACCCCAATCACACCTTCGATGGCGATGTAAACGTGTTTCGGCAAAGTCATCCTCTTAGACGAAGGACGAATGACGAAAGACGAAAATTTGGCTCATTGGTTCATTGGCTCATTGGCACATTGGCTCATTGCCTCGCGTCATCATCACCAATGAGACCGAGCGCGCGCGCTTCATCGTAACTGAGCACGCGCTTGGCATCGTCGGTAGAATCGGTAGAAGCGCGGCGGCGCAACAAGCGCGGTCGAGGGGCTTCGGTTTTGGGCGCGGGAGGTTCTTCCGTCTTGGGAGGTGGTGTCTCGGCGGTCTTGGGCTTGAGGAAGGAATCGGTATCGAGTTGCTGTAACGCTTCGTCGAGAACTGCGCTCACCGTGCGATGCATCTCGTGATTTTCGGCGGAACCCGGCTTGATGATCGCGCGTTGTAACAACTTGCGCAATTCGGCAATCGTGCGTCGCAAGGTCAACCACACCATTCCTACGCGTCCTGAGGTGGCTTGGCGCGATTCAAAAATCAATGTGAGAAAGACTTGATCGCTGATGCGCACGGTGTACATCTCGTACTTTTGCCCTTCGTGATAGTGCAAATCGAATGCGGCATCATCGCGCAAGAGATGCACGACCGCATTCGCGGCGGACATCTCGTTGCTGACGAGTGCAAGAAACGCGTTGATGTCGAAATCACCGCGCCAACCGCAATCGGTCAGTAGTTCACCGGCGTCGTCCATCAACAAAGCGACAACCGCTCCCAAGTCCAAACGCACTTGCTCAATGTGCTCTTGAATCTTACGCAAACCATCTTCCGAAAACACTACTGCTTTGGATTGTTTCACCTTAGCCTCCCTTGCGCGCACGTTCGCCTGCACTATACACCATCCTATCC
>JAOACU010000233.1 GCA_026417715.1 Anaerolineae bacterium
GTTTCAGGTTTCAGGTTGCAAGTTTGTCGGTTTCAGGTTGCTGGTTTACTGGTTTCAAGTTTCAGGTTCGTCGGTGTCAAGGTGGTAGATAGCATGTTCTTCGCGGAATTTATGACCTTTGATGCTACTGCCTTTGAGATAATCAATCAGTGTTTGCAATCGGCGCGATAATCTTTGACACCGTTCACGCAGAACCTCGATCTCCGAAAACGGCACATAACCGAGATCAAGAGCAATGTAGGAATGTGACCGCAATTCACCGCAGGAGGCGCGCGCAATGTAAAGAAATTGAACAAACTCGGCGTTCGACCCACGCTCAAATCCTTCAGCAATGTTCGACATTACGGAAACAGCAGCGCGCTGCATTTGGCTTGCCAAGCCAAACGTCTCTTGCTTTGGAAACTTGGCGGTCAGCGTGTATACCAACTTGACCAACTCTCGTGCTTCTTGCCATACCTCAAGGTCCTCGAATCTTTGCACAGTTGGCATCTTCCCTCCTTCCTAACCTGAAACCTGAAACGAGAAACCTGCAACCTGAAACTTGAAACCTGCAACTCGGAACTATCCAATCAATCGCTCCATCTTCTCCCGCGCCTCCCGCGCCACATCGCCGGGCTCACGCGCCCAATATTCGGGACGGAAGATTTCGACGGAGGCAACGCCATCGTAGCCGATGCTATGCACGGCGGCGATGATGTCCGCGAGGGGAATCACGCCATCGCCGGGAAAAAGACGCTGCGCGTCGGTGATTTGCTCTTTGGGTACGGGTTCAACATCGTTGATGTGAAACACGGCAAGTTTGCGCGCGTCAATCGCACGAATCGAATCGAGCGTCGAATCGCCGGCGAAGAAATGACACGTGTCAATCACCATTCCAACGGTCGGCAAATCGAGCGCGCTGACGATTTCCCACGCTTGCGCAACAGTCCGCACCGAGCACCAAGGGAAACCCAAAAACTCGAACGCGAGGTTGACACCGAGCGGCGCGCTGATGTCGTTCATCGCGCGCAACGCGTCCATTGTCTCGTCACGAATTTGTGCCCACGACGCGCCAGCGGGCGCGGGACCAGGCACAGCGATAATCCAAGGGCAAGCGAGCACGCGACACCATTCGGCGAGTTCGCGCGTGCGCGCAAGCACCTGTTGCCGCGTGGCGGCATCGCGCACGTTGATTTGCTCGATCGAGTTGATCGCGTACGCAGGGAGTTGCGCGGCATCGAGCAGTTGGCGCGCATCGGCAAGTGTGTGCGATTGCAAGTACACGTCCAACTTGCGCGCGGTGATTTCGAGCACATCGAATCCTGCCGCGCGCGCGATACGCACGTCCGTTTCAAACGGACTGGTCATTGTCGTTGCACCGTTGTAACCGAGTTTCATCTAGGTCTCCGGGTAAATCAAAACTTTATCGCGCGGGATTGCCAAGCGCACGCGCGGGCTGGTGATTTTTGTGGGACGATCTACCAGAATCGTGTTGCCTGCCACGTTCACAAAGTGCCGATACACGGCGCCGAAGAAGAACGCTTCTAACACCTCGCCTTCCATTACCACCACGTCGTTCGCGCGCGCGTCCTCGGTGAATGGTTCGGCTTCGTCGGCTTTGAACACGACCGTTACCGCGCGCTTGGGTGTGCCTGCGTACGGAATTCGCGTGCCCGCCACTTGAACGGCTTGTCCGTCTGCAGTAATCTCACCGCGCAACACGTTGCTTACACCCAAAAATTCTGCCACGAACGCGTTACTGGGCTGGCGATAAATTTCTTCGGGTTTGCCCACTTGCATCACGCGTCCTTGATTCATCACCACGACAATATCGGACATACTGAGTGCTTCTTCTTGATCGTGCGTCACGTAAATCGTCGTGATACCGATGCGGCGTTGCAAACTGCGAATCTCCAAACGCAAGCGTTGGCGCACTTTTGCATCGAGATTCGAGAGTGGCTCATCGAGCAACAACACGCGCGGTCGCACGATGAGCGCGCGCGCCAGCGCGACGCGCTGTTGTTGACCGCCCGACAATTCGGTCGGACGACGCTTGAGAAACTCGGCAGGCATCTCGACGAGTTGCATCGTTTCGTGGACGCGCTGGTCAATTTCGTTTGGCGGCGTCTTGTTCATCCGCAGACCATAGGCGATGTTGTCGTACACGGTCATATGGGGCCAGAGCGCGTAATCCTGAAAGACCATTGCCGTCCCGCGTAGATGTGTGGGCACATTGTCAATTTGCTTATCATCGAGATAGATATGCCCTTCATCAGGTTCGTAAAAACCAGCAATGATGCGAAGCAAGGTTGTCTTGCCGCAGCCGCTCGGTCCCAGCAGGGTCGTGAACGAGCCGCGCGGAATTTCGAGTGAAACGCGTTCAACCGCTGTAACTGTGCCAAAACGCTTGGTGACGTTTTCCAATCGTAGCGGCGAAGTTTGAAGTTTAGAGATTGGAGATTGGAGATTAGTGATTGGAGATTGGTGATTGGTGATTGGAGATTTTGGTCCCACAGACATTCGCTTATCTCCTAACTGTCTCACTGTCCCACCATCACTGCGCGCGCTGCAACCCCACGCGCTGCCCGCTAATCGTCCACACGAGTACGAGCACGAGCACCGCGACACCGACAACCGAAACTGTGAACGCGGTCGCGCCGCCCCACATAAAATCGTTGACGAGTTGGAAAATTTTAATCGTAGCGACAGTGGTGGCAGGCGTGAACAAGAAAATGATAACGGAGAGTGTCGTCACCGCGCGCACAAACGCGGTCACAAAGCCAGTGAGTAACGCACCGTGCAGAAGCGGAAACAAAATATCACGAAACGCGCGCAAACTGCTTGCGCCCAAACTCGTCGCCGCATCGTCAAGTGAGCGATCAATCTGTTGCAAGCCGGCAATCGCGGCTTGGTAACCGACGGGAATATTCCAAAAGATCATCGAAATCGTAATCAATGCACCGCGATCAATCCAATCGAGCCAGCGTTGATTGAACGCAGTAGCGTAACCGATGCCAAAGAAAATGCCGGGAATCGCGGCAGGCATAATCGCGATGAAATCTACGATGCGTTTACCGAGCCACTCGCTTCGTTGCACCAGAAAGCCGAGAAGCATCGCAAAGAGCGCGCAAATGATTGCGGCGGTAGTGCCGTAGAGTAACGTGTTGCGTAGCGGTGTGATGTTCGACGTGAGAAATTCAAAATGTTTGAACGTTGGCGTCCATTTCACCGGGAAAACTTCGACGATGGCACTGACAAACAGCACACCATAAACCATCAGAATCAAAATGGCAAGAAATAAACAGGCGACGAAACAAAATACATTGACCAACATCGGTACCGGCGGACGCGGGATACTACCCGCACGTCCACTGATCGTCACGTATGATCGTTGCCCTTCGATGCGCGTCTTGGCGATGTACAACACGAGCGCAATCAGCAACAAAATCGTACTCACGACCGATGCGCCAACCACATCGCCAAAGCCGGAGATCAAACCGTACGCTTGGGTTGGCAAAACAGTGAATTGCCCGGCGATAAGCGCAGGGTTACCAAAGTCTTCGACGATGTAAATCGCGGTGGTGAGAATCGCCGCCAGTAAACCAGGACGCGCCATCGGTAATGTGATCGTGCGAAACACCTGCCAAGGTCCCGCGCCCAGATTGCGCGCGGCTTGTTCCATTCGCGCATCGCTGCGTGAAAGCACATCGGCAATCAGTTGGTATGCCAAGGGAAAGAATGCAATCGTTTGCACGCCCCACAAGCCACCCAGTCCCAGAATGTTCGGCGATTGACCAAAGACGTAGTACGAAATCATTCCGCGCGGACCAAAAAGCAAAATGTAACTCGCGGCGACTACAAACGGCGGCGAAAGGAGCGGCAACACGCCAATCACACGAAAGAACGGCTTGAAGGGCATTTGGCTGTACACCATCGCGTACGCGTAGATGAAACCCAGAATCACCGCCGTCGTGGTGGATAGACACATCACTTGCAATGAATTGAACAGCGGCTTGACCCACGTTTGCCCCGCGAGAAATTCCACATAGCCGTTCAAGCCCGGCACCAACACTACTTGGACTTGTGGATAGACGATGAACGCGAGCATCAAGCCCACGAGAATCGCGAGCACAATGATAACGGAAGGTTCGTGAGAAATTCGGCGCATAGGTTCTGACCGACAACCGAAGACGGAAGACCGATGTTCTCATCGGTCATCGGTCTTCCGTCATTCGTCAGTGAGTTACATTCCAACCGTTGCTTGCCACTTTTTCAGAATGCGATCCTTGTTGTCCGATGCCCACTGGCGATCGTACTGCACCAGTTTCACCGATTCGAGTGTCGGCGCGCCGGGCGCAGGTGGTACACTCTTGAGAGTTGACAAGCGATTCGAGAGTTTGACGTTGAGCGCGCCGGCTTCAGGCGTCAGCACCCAGTCCACGAACGCGCGCGCGGCAATCGGGTTGGGACCACCCTTGACGATGCTCACCGCGCCGATTTCGAAACCGGTCATTTCGGGCACGATCAACTCAATCGGCAGTCCTTGCGCTTTGGTCGTCAAGATGTCGTGTGCCCAGTTCAGACCACCGATGAATTGACCTTGCGAAACAAGTTGAATCACTTGCGTTGCGGTGCCGGTGTACTGCGCGATGTTGGCATGGAGTTTCTTCATATACTCCATCGCCTTGTCCTCATCGCGGTTAAAGCGGAAGATTTGTGTTGCCAT
>JAOACU010000234.1 GCA_026417715.1 Anaerolineae bacterium
GCTTCAACCGGCATAACTACCGCTTCACGCTCTCTCGCTTCCGCGCTCTCTCGCTCTCTCGCCTCCACGCTCTCGCGCTCCTCGACCGCTACAGGCAATTCAACGGGCACAGTCACTTTGGGTAACGGAGGCAAGGTCTTGCGCTCGCGTCGTTTTTCCTTCTTGGCTTTCTTTTCTTCAACCGTCGGTTGCGCAGCGGCAAGTTGTTCTTTTGCGCTGACGCGCTTCATAAATCGTTCGACTTGCCCTGCTGTGTCAACAATGCGTTGTTCACCCGTAAAGAATGGATGACACTTGGAACAAACGTCGGTATGAATTTCTTTTTTGGTCGAGCCGGTCTTCCACGTGTTGCCACACGCGCAAATGACGACTGCATCGGGATACCAGGTAGGATGAATTCCGGGTTTCACTTGAACAACCTCAAGACGCGTGACGCGATCCGTCACGCAGGATAAACACTCACTTGTTTTTGATACTTGCTAAAGGGCTCGAACTTGACGGTACCGTCAATCAACGCGTACAAGGTATCATCTTTGCCCAAGCCCACATTCGCGCCCGGGCGTACGCGTGTACCGCGCTGGCGCACGATAATCGTGCCCGCGCGAACCAACTCGCCATCAAAGCGCTTGACACCAAGACGTTGGGCATTGCTATCGCGACCGTTACGCGTCGAGCCGCCACCTTTTTTGTGTGCCATATCTCCAACTCCGTTGAGATTAGAGATTGAAGATTAGAGATTGTTTACACTAATCACCAATCACTAATCACTAATCTCCAATCTCTAACTCTGAATCTCCATAATCTCCAGTCGCGTCAACCACTGCCGATGTCCATGCGTGCGACGACGGCGATGCTTGTTGCGATAGTCAAAGTGAATGACCTTATCGCCCTTGCCTTCACCGATCACTTTAGCCACAACTGCCGCGCCCGCAACATTCGGCTTGCCAATCAATACTTGATCGTCTTTTTCGATCATCAGCACATCGTTCAATGTCACTTGGTCACCGGCGGCGTACGGTAAGCGTTCCACATCAATCTGGTCACCCACACGAACGCGATATTGTTTTCCGCCGGTTTTCACGACTGCAAACATACGTCCTCCACTCTTTCAAACGGCAAGTGATTATACTTGGGAACAAGGTTTTTGTCAAAAAGAATTGACGAAAAACAAGCGGGGAGTTTTTCCCCGCTCGGTTAACTGGGTTGCGCCTTGGCAGTAGCAACCAACTGAGCGAATGCTTTCTCGTCGCGCACGGCAAGGTCGGCGATGATTTTGCGATCCAGTTCTACGCCAGCGCGTTTCAACCCCGCCATCAAGCGACTGTAGGTCATCCCCAGCGGACGCGCGGCCGCGTTGATGCGCGCGATCCATAAACGCCGAAAATCGCCCTTGCGTTTCTTGCGATGAACGGTGGCATAGTATTTGGAATGGATGAGCGCTTCGTTGGCGCGGCGAAACAAGGTATGCCGTGAAAGCACTTGCCCCTTGGTTTGCTTCAATACTTTTTTATGGCGGCGATGTGTAACGACGCCGCGTTTCACTCTTGGCACGTAAAACCTCCATTTCCGATTGCAGATTTCGGATTGCAGATTGTAGATTGATGTCCAAGAAACCCACAATCTAAAATCTGCAATCGAAAATCTGAAATCAGTCTAACGTCGGCGCCAGTTGTTTGATTTTCTTGGCGCGTTCATAATTGGTATATTCGATCCGACGATCGAACATTCGTTTAAGTCGTTTCGGTTTGCGGCGGCGCAAGTGCGATTTGCCGATATGGGTGCGCATCAACTTGCCGCGCGCAGTAATTTTGAACCGCTTGGCGGTGGCTTTGTGAGTTTTAATCTTTGGCACGCGATCAACTCCCGTTTCGATTTTCGATTTCAGATGTGCGATTCGAGATAGAACTACGGGGCAAGAGTTCACTCTGAAAGCAACAATCTGAAATCTGCAATAAATAGTCGGGGCAAAACCCCGACCAAAGAACGCTTGCTATGCTTGAACATCCCACGTCTCAGCGCAGGACACACCTTAAGGTGTTTCTTCGGGTGAGGGAACGACGATTTTGGCGTTGCGGACAATCGCGCGCGCGGCTTCCGCACCGCCTTTCATTGGACCCGGGGTAAGCAACATCACCAGACTTTTGCCATCGAGTTGCGGTGGCTGTTCAATCGTTGCGGCATCGGCGAGTTCCACTGCCACTTTTTCTAGAATATCGCGACCGATCGTCAAGTGTGTGATCTCGCGCGCTCGAAAGAGCACGCGCACACGAATCTTGTTGCCGGCTTGGAGAAACTCGCGTACGCGCTTTAACTTGAAACCGGTGTGATACCAATTCGTCTTTGGGCGCACGCGCAGTTCTTTGACCTCGATGGTCTTTTGCGCTTTTTTTGCCTCGCGCTCTTTTTTGGTGCGCTCGTACATAAACTTGCCAAAATCGGTGATACGGCACACCGGCGGTTGCGCGTTTGGCGCCACTTCGACCAAATCGAGGTTGCGCTCTTGCGCCATACGTAAGGCATCGTAGATCGGCATAATGCCGATTTGTTTGCCGGTTTCGTCAATCACGCGAACTTCTTTCGCGCGAATGGCTTGATTGACCCGTAGATTCTTGTCGCTGATTAGTGCTGCCCCCTTGCCTTCTTTCGCGTCTACGCCATACCGTTTTCCACATCAAGCGTATGACGAATTGCGGCGCGATCGTAGGACGCGTTATTATTTTTCGACCTGACCAATGCGCAGTGAATATATCACAAGATACCCATCAAGTCAAATTGACTATTCTTCTGATGTCCCTCCTCATCCAAGTCATACGCTCAACCTACCTTGCCACACGCGCGCAAACACACCTGCAAATCGGCGATTGCCGCGCGATCACCGATGCGCTGTTGAATCTCCAACGCGCGCGCCCAGTACCCACGCGCCTCCGTCAGTTTTCCTTGTCGCTGTGCCAGCATACCCAGACGTGTCAGGATACGCGCGCACAACGTCGGAGCACCGGCGGCTTCGGCAATTTTCAAGGCGCGTTGCCAATCCGCGCGCGCGCCACTCAAGTCCCCGCGCTGCTCGCGCACTTGCGCTAGCGCACCCAGCGCTTCCCCCTGCCCGAGCCAATCATCAATCGCTTGGAACAGAGCGAGTGCGGCGCGAAAATGCATACGCGCCGCGCGCCATTTGTTTTGTGTTTGCAAGATGATACCGAGTTGTTGATGCGCGCAGGCGCGCGCGCGCTTGTCGCCGCTGGCGTCTTGATGTGCGAGCACCTGCGTTTGGTAATCGTGGGCAAGCGTGAGGTCGCCCTGCACGCGATGATACTGCGCCAACGCGGCAAGCGCATCCACGCTCGCGGGAGTCGGCGTGGCTGTGAGCGTGTCCGCGCGAATTTTTTCGTACAAGTGTGTCGTCTCTTCGGACGGCGTTGCACTGAACTCGCGCGCCAAAATCTTGCGACAGGCGTCATACTGCGCCAGCGCCGCGGCGCGTTGACCCTCCCGTGCGAATGCCTCCATCAACGCGCGGTGCGCTTCTTCGTGCCAGGGTTCCAATTCGATTTGTCGCGCGGCGTACGTACGCGCGGCTTTGAGTTCGTTGCGCGCCAAATGATAGAGCGTTAGCGCATCGAGCGCGTCGAGCATCTGGCGATGTAACACCTCACGCTGCACCAAGACCCACTCTTCGAACAGCGTACTGTCGCCGCGGCTTTGTCCACAAGGTTGGGCCAGAACATCGCTGCCAACATTTCGCGGCAATGCGGATGTTCGGTTTCTAGCGCAAGGTACGCCAAGAGCGCGCGCTTTGTCCGTGCCAAACGCGGTGACCGCGTGACCATCCAGCGTCACTTGGAGCGTACCCAAAAACGCCAACGCCAATTTTGCCATCGCCTGCGATTATATAGCAAAAAGTATTGAGAGCAACTCTTGTGACGATTTGACGACCGTATGTTAAACTGTAACCAACGATGTTCAAACCGCCTTGCGCCTATGAATCGTATCTCTTGCGCCTATGGCAAGTCCGCCAAAGTGGCAAGATTGTTTGGCGCGTCTCGCTGGAAAGCACACGCACGGGGGTACGCGAGAATTTTGCAGACCTACAACAAGCGTTCGATTTTTTGCGTAACGCGCTCCAGACGACAGGACGCCGCAAAAGAGGCAAAATAAAAAATGCAAGACACAGAGAGGAGAAACAATGAAACAACCAAATTGGTGGCTGAAACAAAAGTGGTTATGGATCACGATGGGCTTGATTTTACTCTTGCTGATCGTTCTGGGCGCGCTGATCTGGAGAGCGTGCAACCCGGAGACGAAACCGATCGTCGTGATCAATGCGCCGGTCGGCGGCAGTCAGTTCGGCGAAGGACAAGCCATCGTCGTGCAATCCACCACGACGGATCCCAAGGGTATCGTCAAAGTGATTTTGTCGGTGGACAACCTCGTGGTACAAGATCGGATTGATCCACCCCAAACCGCGATTCAACGCAATCAAACGTGGAACGCGCAAGGGGTGGGGCAACACACGATCACGGTGATAATCGTTCCGGCGAGCGCGCCTACACCCACGCCTGCACCACCAGCGGCGTGTGTCAATGCCAGCGCGTTGGTCTCCGATAACATCACCGTTCCCGATGGCGCGACGATGCAGCCGGGACAAGCCTTCAACAAGGTGTGGCGTGTGCTCAATGCCGGCAACTGTCCCTGTCTCTTATACAC
>JAOACU010000235.1 GCA_026417715.1 Anaerolineae bacterium
AGATGTGTATAAGAGACAGCCGATACTCGACCTCGGTCATTGACTTGCCCGATTTTGGATCAATCGAGCCGTAGCGCACGCCGAACAAGCCGATGTAGAGATCGCACGCGTCCACGAATTTGATGCACGCGTCGGTGGGCAAATCATCACGCGCGCCGAATGCCTCCATTCCGAACCATTCGACATCCGCGCCGCTGTGTCGCAAGCGATCAATCACTTCGATGACGCGCTTGCGATGTTCGCGCAAATCTTGGTAGGTGGAACTGAGAAAAATTCTCATAAGCCCAAGTCAGAAGTATGAAGGATAAAGTATGAAACGCGTCAATGAATCATTTTCATACTTCATACTTCCGCCTTCATACTTTACTCAACGTGATTGCCGCTTCATCTTTCACCTGCTTGAACACGCGCGCGTCGCCCTCCACGCGCCCGATGATGTTGACCGCGCTTGCCGCGCGAATTTCGTCGCCTTCGCTTGCGGGCGTGGGACCAAAGAAAATGCAGAACGCGTGACCTGGCACCCAGTAGCCGAGTTCGCCCATTTGCACAACGTCGCGCGCGTCGGGTTCTTGCGCGCATTTGACGGGAATCGCAAAGTAGATTTCATCGCCCCAGCGATTCGCGCGCGCGGTAATTGGGAGCGCGTCCCAAATTGCGCGCGCGGTAGGCGAATCGTTCAGTTCCGCGAACACGGTGAGGTTGCCAGAGGTGATTTGGATTTTGTTGGGCATATGTGCTCCTGATTGATGACCGAAGATGGATGACGGATGACCGACGATGGATGACCGATGACGGACGGCCGACGACCACCGTCACTGTCTCACTGTCCTACTGCGTATTGCTTACTGCTTACTGCTTTCGTCCTTCGTTCCTCCGTCGCTTATTTGGGTTCAGGTATTCCCAAATCCTTGCAAATTTTTCGCGCAAGTTTATCGGCAATTTCCGTATGACGCGGCACTGCCGTCGTTCTTCGATTCGCTGGATTCCAGTAAATCGAATGACGCGTACCTTCGCGAAATAATTTACAACCATGCGACTGCAAATGCTTCAACAAGGCGTGGCGTTTCATCTAGACTGCCACCAGCAAATCTTCGCGGATAACCGTCTTACCCCTTGTTTCTCGTCGTGCCAATTCGCGATTTGCCTCGATGATCAGTTGCACCGCCTCTTTCAAATTCTCGCGCGCTTCTTCCAATGTTCTGCCCTGTGTGTTTGCACCCGGCAATTCCTCAACGTATCCAATCCACCATTCGCCATCTTGTTCAAAGACGGCTGTAAACTTGTTAGGCATATTCACCTCCAGTCCCACTGTCTCACTGTCCCACTGTCCACTGTCCCACTGTCTCACTGTCCCACTGCCTCCCGCCTCCCGCCTACTACTTCCCGCCTTCGTCCTTCGTCTGTCGTCCTCCGTCGCCCGCACGCGCCTCCTCCACAATCTTCACCCCCGCGCTTGCACCGATGCGCGTTGCGCCCGCCGCGATCATCGCTTGCGCTTGTTCATAGTTGCGAATGCCCCCCGATGCTTTCACACCAAGTTGTCCGCCCACCGTGCGCGCCATCAACGCGACATCGTGCACGGTTGCGCCGCCGGGTCCGAAACCTGTTGACGTTTTGACATAGTCCGCGCCGGCGTCGCGCGCCAGTTCACACGCGCGCACCTTTTCGTCGTCAGTGAGGAGCGCGGTTTCGATGATGACCTTGACGATCGCGCCGCGCGCGTGCGCGGCATCGCATACCGCGCGAATGTCCTCACGCACCACATCGTATTGCTTTGCCTTGAGCGCGCCAATGTTGATGACCATATCAATTTCGCGCGCGCCATCGTCAATCGCTTGTTGCGTCTCGAACACCTTGACCTCAGTCGTATGCGCGCCGAGTGGGAAACCGACTACGGTGCACACTGCCACGTCTGTACCCTGCAACAACTGCGCGCATTGCTTGACGTATGTCGGGTTGACGCACACTGTGGCAAAGTGATGCTCTTTGGCTTCCGCGCACAATTTTTCGATTTCGGCGGGAGTCGCTTCGGGTTTGAGTAAGGTGTGGTCAATGAATTTGGCAATCTCTGGTGTCATAGTCCATCAATGATGAAAGACAAAGGACGAACAAAAACGAATCGTTATGCGTCCTTTGTCTTTCACCCAACATCAACGCCTATGCGCGTCACCTTCCCGACGCGTACGTGTAATCGGGAATGAAACCAATCGTTTGGGGGGGCCAGTACGAAAACCACGCCTTGCCAATAATCTTTTTGATGTGGACAGTCCCCCACGAGTGCGAATCGCTCGAATAGTTGCGATTGTCGCCCAACACAAAATACTCATCAGGCGGCACCACAATCGGACCGCTGGAGTATGAACCGGGATTGAGTGGATAATTTTCGATTAACGGTTCACCGTTGATAAACACTGTCCCCGACCGAATCTCGACGCGCTCACCAGGCAACCCGATCACACGTTTGATGAAATCGCGCGAACCGCTGTTGGGGGGCACAAAGACGATCACATCGCCGCGCTGTGGTGGTTGAAACATATAAATCAACTTGTTCACGAATAGGTATTGCCCATCGTGAAAATTTGGCTCCATACTCGACCCTTCGATGCGAAAGTTCTGCACCGCGAATCGAATGATCAAAAAGATCACTAGGGTCAGGATGAGCGTCTCGATCAACTCGCGCAGTGCTGCACCCAACTTGTGCCAAAGCGAAGGACGCGGTAACGACTCGGGCGCGTCCAGTGGCGCGCCGTAACGTGCCTCAGGAATCATTTCGTTCGATACAGTGAATCTCTGTTCTTCCATCATCATTGGGCATTATAATCCAAGTTCATCACACAATCAAATTTTTTCGTCGCTCTATCGCCTGAGTGCAATCAGTTGCGATAACGGCAACCACCAATACCCTTGGAGATTGTTTCCATCATTCCGCCCTTGCGCCAAAATGTTGCGACCATTGTTAATGTAGGTATTCCCTGTCACTTGATTGTGAGTCGAATCGAGAAGATGAATCGCGATAGCGTTGTTCTGCAGCGTATTGCCACATAAACAATTATTGTGCGAGGTGTAATCACCGGGCGGCAAGAACGAAAACTCTTTACGATCGTACTCTTCCGTGTAGAAATAAATTCCTTCGTTACTATTGATGATGTGATTGCCCGATACCGTGTTATGGCGACTGTTTGCCGAAATGATGCCGTGATTGCGCATATTGGCGATCGTGTTTCCCTTGATTTCAGTATTGTTCGCAAAACCCAACCAAATGCCATCCAACGAGTCGCGCATCTGGTTGTTGTTGATGCGATTACCTGAACAAAAACTCAACTCCACCGCGTTGTACAACGCCGAGTTGATCGTATTGCCAATGATCGAATTGTTGTTACCACAGGGCATTGCATGCGCCTTGATGAAAATGCCGTTGCCGTTACGACCCAGCACCGAGTTGTTGGCAACCACGTTGCCACTCGAACCATCCTGCAACACGATTCCACCGGCATCACAGCCAAAGCCGACGACACCCGCCCCCCACGTGCACTTGCGTATATTGTCCACTGTTGTATTCGACGCCACCTCGCTACCTGTCGTCCGTAGCAAATTGATTCCCCACGCCGAATTGTTCGACGACGTGTTGCCGCGCACGATGATTCCACTCGAATAGCGCACATCAATCCCAATCGCTTGATTCGTCGTCGTGTTCGCCAAGATTTGCGAATCGGTCGTATGATTCACTCGAATCCCGCCCCCGTCCGTCATTCCTAAAAACTTGCCATAGCGCGTAGTCGGATCCACATCGTCAAAGTTGTTGGAACTATCGTTCTTTTGAATCACCAACTTGGTGCCGGCTTCGACGTAAATGCCGTAGAAGAAATTCGAGACGCGACAATTGCGCACTTCGACATACGCCGGCGTTTGCGCGTTGAGCAAACCATACTTGCGAATCGCGATCCCATAGCCCGTGTAATTCGTACCGCGAATCGAACGCCCACCACAATCAAACACTACGTAACTCGATTTGATGGTGATGCAATCGCCATTTGCCACCAAATCGGTTGTCAATTGATATGTGCCCTCATCGTCAATCGTTTCGCACTTGGTGATGGCTTTGACGGGTGCAGAGGTTGGCGTGCGCGTTGGGCGTGGCGTCGGTGAAAGCGTAGGCGAAGGTGTGCGTGAGGGAGTCGGCGAAATCAGCGGCGTGGGTGTGTGCGAAGGCGTCGCCGTATCGAGTGGTGTGGCAGTACGCGTCACAGTTGCCGTGCGCGTCGGCGTGGCAGTATCGGTAGGTGTAGGTGTCGCGGTCGGTGGTGTAGCCGTGAGCATCGCAATAAAAATTTCCGTTGCACGCGCGACGAGCGTCCGTTCCGCCACCGCGTTCTGCGCTTTTTCGTACTGATCCATCAGTACGCCAAACATCGTCATCGCGACCAAACCCAGCACGGCAGTTTCGATCACCACCAGCACCGCAAGGTTATTCCGCTTCATACTGCCGCGATTCTAACACAGGGCGCGCGGCGTGTCAATTCGTCTTATGCAACTGCCCCACTGTCCCACTGCTGTCTCTTATACACATCT
>JAOACU010000236.1 GCA_026417715.1 Anaerolineae bacterium
CAACGCGTCGGGGAGCGCGGGTGCGAGGATCGAAACGATGCTGGGTTTGAAACGCGTGCGCGCGCGTTCCAACGCATCGAGCATCCGTGCCACGTCGAAATTCTCGTCAAGCGGATACCCAACAAAAATCAATTGCACGTCGCGCACGTGCGCGACAAAATCGCCGATGAGAAACGGTTCGGTCTGCGAGATCGCTGTGACATAGTGCGGCAAATGCTCGGGGACGTAGGCGTGATGCAGGATGAACGTGCGCTCAGTCGGCGTAATCATTCGCGTACCTGCGTGACGGTATAACCCGCGTCGCGCAGTAATTGGGTCACACCAGGAACATGCGGAAAACCGATGAACACCACCGCACTGGCGCGCGGGAGGATCGCTGTCATTCGCTCGAACATTACACGATCGCGCGCGCCGATGATGCTGGGACCGCGCGTAACGAAACGCGAGGTAAACGCCATCAATTGCTCCAGATCACCTTGCATAAAAAGTTTAAGGTAGGTCTGTTTATAGTGATCCCAATTTTTCACATCGTTCATTTGCCGCGCAAAGCGTTCCAGAGGAATACCATCTAGCGCTACCAATTGTTCTTCAATCGTTTCGAGGAATTGAATCGGTTTGCCCAGGCGTTGCGCGATCGCATACCCTTCGAGGTCCATCGAATGGTGCCATTGGAGGTAGGTTTCCCAAATGGCAAAGAAAGCCGCCCACGGGCGCACACCTTGCGTAAACATTTCGAGGTAACTGTTGGGGCGCTGGGTGAATGCCAACCAGTTTTCTGTGCGCGTGTGATCGAGTCGGTCGCGCAAAAGACGCTCGATCTCCGCGCGCGCGTCGGGTGTCAACATTTCGACGAAGGTGGGCACACCTTCGGCTTGTCGGGCGTACTCGGCGATGCGCGCGGAACTGGCTGGATCCAACGGACCTTCAAACACGGCGATATCAGCGGCGCGTAACAGGCGCGTGAACGTACGCTTGAAACTGTAGGGAAAAAAGTGGGCGGTGCCGATGAGATGGGATAGCCGCTCGTCCTTCTGAACGCGCCACAACATTCGCAGGGGCTTTTCGTTTTCCCAGAAACGCAGATTCATCGTATCCCTCCCAACAATAGGTCTAACAGCGAAGTACGCTTGGTTCCATAGAAACACTCACAGAATTCGTAAGGCAGGTAGGGTACTCCGCCCCACTTGGTCTTGAAACGCGTGATGCCCTCGTTCACCCCCAAACCCAAGTTGAGGAACGGCTTACCGCGCGCGCGCGCGTCTTCGATCATTCGCGCAAACAGCACATCGGACGCGTGCGACACGTAATTCGTCTTCGAGTAACAGCCCAACACGTATGTATCGAATTGCATTGCCGCGAGTTCGACGACGAAGAATGCCGTGAGCGCGCCGCGTGCATCGCGCGCGTTCAACACGCGCGCGGTCGGGCATTGCGCGATGTACTCGGGCATTGCGCGATACAGTTCGGCGATGAGTGGCGGCAGTTGTTCGCGCTGCATCAATTCGTCGGTAAGGGCTTGGTGTTCCTTCGTCCACGCGCGCGTGGCTTCGACCGTGAGCAGTTGCGCGGCGCGATTCACCTCACGCTGGAGCGATGATTTGATCTTTGTGTGTGCGAGATCGAGTCGCAAATAATGATCGCTTTGGCGCGCGCGACACTCGCGCGCGAGCGCAGGGGGAATTTCAGGCCCGATGAACCAGAGATAGGCGGGACGGTAGATTTCGCGCGCGCGCGCAACCAGTTGCTCGCAACGCGCCGCCGAAAATTCCTGCTCCAACGGATAGCCGATGAAAATCACCCAGTCGTCTTTTGCCCAGCCCAAACAATCGTCCAGACGAAACGGCGCGGCACGCGAGATCGCCGTCATCAGGCCGGGGATGTGTTCGGGAACGTACGCGCGCACAAGCGCGTCGCGTTCATCGTTGAGTGTGAATGGTTGTATCATAGTGACCGAAGACGAAGGACGGATGACGGATGACGAAGGACGGATGACGAAAGACGGATGACGAAAGCAGACAGATGATAGCACAAGCGGGGCGGATTGGCAAAATGATACCTGTACTCAAACGACGGATACCCGAAGCCGACTGTTCGGCTGAGCTCACGGCGGAGCCTACGTCGGCTAAGCCCGCGAAGAGCCTGCTCTGAGCCCGCCGAAGGGCGGGCTTGGGGTCGTTGTCGCGGCGACTTCGAGTCGCCAACTCTGCATCAGCCCTATCCGAGACCTGTGAGGTCTACAAGTGCTGTATTCGCGGTTGCCTGCGCGTGAATTTGTGCTACAATGATGTTGTGAAAATTCCTATCACCTCTGGAATCGAATTGGATGAGAGTGAATTGCACGAAACGTTCATCCGCGCGACGGGACCGGGTGGGCAGAACGTCAACAAGGTGGCAACAGCGGTGCAGTTGCGTTTCGATGTGTTGCACTCTCCATCGCTCCCCGAGTCGGTGCGGACGCGTCTGATGCAACTGGCGCGTCGGCGTATCAACGCGCGCGGCGAACTCGTTATCACCGCACAACGTTTTCGTACGCAAGAGCAAAATCGCGCCGACGCGCGCGCTCGATTGATTGCACTGATCCAGTGCGCTGCACAACCCATCAAGCCGCGTCGTCCCACGCGTCCTTCGCGCGCGGCAAAGGAGCGTCGCTTGGCGGAGAAGAAACAGCGCGGACAAATCAAGGTGTGGCGCGGGAGTGTCGCGCGCGATGAATGGTAAGGTTGTCTCTCCATCGCGTTTGGTGTAAAATAATTCTAGCCAATCTCTGATGAAGGAGGAGCAATGACCATTGTTGCGCAGGTGCTGCAAGAAAAAGGACACACTGTTTGGTCGGTGCCGCCGAATGCAACCGTTTATCAAGCCCTTGAACTGATGGCGGAAAAGGGCATTGGTGCGGTGTTGGTGTTGGACGGCGAAAAAATCGTTGGGATTCTCTCCGAGCGTGATTATGCGCGCAAAGTGATCTTGAAAGGCAAATCGTCGCGCGATACGCGCGTGAGTGAAATTATGACTCCAGTGGTTTACTATGTCCAACCGCACCAAACCATCGAAGAATGTATGGCGCTGATGACGGCAAAGCACATTCGCCATTTGCCTGTCGTGGATCAGGGAAAACTTGTGGGCATCATTTCGATCGGTGATGTCGTCAAGGCGGTGATCGCCGACAAAGAGTTTATGATTCAAACACTCGAAAAATACATCACCGGTTCACGTTGAGGAGATACGCCTATCGCAACACTCATCACCGAACTTTCCGAAGACCAACACTGGTGGTTTGCCACGCGCACGTGGTCGCTGTTGAACTTGCTCGATGCGTATGTGCCGCGCCGTGACGGTCGCGTGCTCGATATTGGCTGCGGCGCGGGCAATATGATTCATCACCTTTCGCGTTATGGACACGTGCAAGGCATCGAAGTAGACGCGCGTCCAGTGGCGATTGCGCGCGCACGCGGTTACGATGTGCAACAAGGCGATGCCACGCGCGGCATCCCGTTCGACGACGCATCGTTCGATGTGGTGACCGCGCTCGATGTGATTGAGCACGTGGACGATGATGAGGCGATTTTGCGCGAAGCATACCGCGTGGCGCGCCCGCGCGGCATCTTGGCAATTAGCACGCCGGCGTTTCAATCGCTGTGGAGTTACAACGACGAGATCAACGGACACAAACGCCGCTACGCGCCGCGCGAGTTGCGCACGCGCGTCGAACGCGCGGGCTTTCGCGTGCGTCGCTTGACGTTTGGCTTCTTTTTGGTCTTTCCCATCTCCGCGCCGTTGATTCTGTTACGCAATCGGCTGGGTGCGAAAAAACAGTTGCGTTCGCACCATTTGTCGCGAGACGAGTATCAGGTGGAGATGGAGCCAGTGTCGCCGCTGGTCAACACGATTCTGCGCGCAGTTGGTCGCGTGGAAGCCACACTCGTCAAACACGTGGATTTACCGATTGGCACATCGTTGATGTGTATCGCGGAAAAAATCTAATGGCACTCATTCCACCCTTCTTTTCCGATTGTGTTGTTGCGATTGGTACGGATGATGACGCGGGCAAACGACAGTGGGTCGCGTCGGGATTTTTGTACGGCGTTCCCAAGACACGCGCGCGTGAGTACGATGTGTATCTAGTCACCAATCGTCACGTCTTGCTGGGCTTGGACAACGCCTACCTGCGATGCAATCCGCAAGCAGACAAGCCCGCGCGCGAATTTCATCTCACGCTCTTCGATGGTGACAAACCACTGTGGTTTGTGCATCCCGACAACGACATTGACATTGCCGCGATACCCATCAACTTTGATTTGCTCGCGGAAAGTGGAATGCAAGTTGCGTACTTTCAAGCCGATCAGCACAGTGCAACGATTGAGATGATGAACGCGCTTGGCGTCACCGAAGGTGATTTTGCCTATGTGCTTGGTTTTCCAATGGGCTGGGTGGGACAGTATCGCAACGCGGTGATCGTGCGCGGCGGCGCGTTGGCGCGCGTGCGCGACGCTCTCACACGCACCAGTAAGATTTTCCTCGTGGACGCGTTCGTCTTTCCTGGTAACAGCGGTGGACCCGTCGTTCTCAAACCTGAAGCGATTGCCATCGAAGGGACCAAACCGCAACTGGTGCCGTACCTCATCGGCATTGTGCAAGCGTATGTGCCGTACGACGA
>JAOACU010000237.1 GCA_026417715.1 Anaerolineae bacterium
GTGGTCACGTTGGGCGGCGCGCCGACATTCCTTGAATTCGATGATGCTCAACATCTCGTCACGACGATGCCAATCGCTGTGACGATTCCCTTGCCCGTGATTTTCGGTCCATTGCCGATGCCGTTGCCGGGGCGCGGCGCGTGGCAGGCGTTAGTGTCGGCGGCGGAACGATTGGGAACATTCGTGATCCTCACGAGCGATTGGCTCGACATTGCGCCAGCGCGCAACTTGGCATTGCGTCTCACTGCCGATGATTTCGATGCAGTTGTCGCGGCGTTGCATCGCGCAAAACAATCTCCAACGTACGTTGAAATCGAAGATGAGACGCGCGCCCTAGAACTGTGGCAGCGCGCGCGTGAGCAATGGAGCAATGCCATCGTCGCGCTGCGACACGCTTTGAATCCCAACAGTCCCACCGAAATCGAACAACTGGTGCAACAAGGTGTGCGCGTCTTTCATCTCTACGCCGATGATGAAGGTAACGATCGCGCAGGACGACCGTTACCAGAATCGTTGCACGCCGTTCACACGCATCTCGTCGAGCGATGCTGGCGCGATCATCTTTCGTTCTTGGTGAGCGGTGGCATTGCGGCGGCAGAGCACGTCCCCAAGATTATCGCTTGCGGTGCCGACGCGGTCGTGCTCGATTGGGTGCCGCTGGTAGCGTGGGGATGCGCCTTGTGGGCAGACAAGACCACGTGCCCGGTGGAAAATCGGGAGATTGATGCTGACTGGGGCGCGCAACGTTTGGTGAACTTGATGGCGGCGTGGCGCGATCAACTCCTCGAAGCGTTGGGCGCGATGGGAATGCGTGAGGTGCGGCGTTTGCGCGGGGATGTGGGACGCGTCATCTTCGATGCGGTGGAACGTAAGACTTTTCGTCGTCTGTTTCCCACCAGTGCATCAGCGGCGTCCTATCGCCGATTGCCCGAACCCGAAACCGCCGAAGGCGATCTGCGATGGACGCCTGCGCTTTTATTAGCCAGTCGTCAACAAAGTCGGGACGCGCGTCCACGCGGCGAATCCGAATTTCGTGTGGGCGGTTCGGGTGGCGGATTCGATCGCTTGGCATTCACTTTCGAGTTAAGTAAGGCGTGGCAAACATCGAGCGTGGACGATTGGTTAGCAGACCCCGCCGATTTCGACCTGAGCATTTTGCTGAATCGGCGTGGCGATGAACGTCCCGCGTTGCAAATTCCGATGCCTTGGTACGGCGCGGGGATGTCGTACGGTAGCATCAGTTTGCAAGTGATGTTGGCGCGTGCGCGCGCCGCGCAATTCCTCAACATCTTTGTCTCCACAGGTGAGGGCGGCTATCCCGATGCGTTGATTCCGTACGCCGATCACATCATTACCCAAGTGGCAACAGGTTTGTTCGGTGTGCGTGAAGCAACGATTCAGCGCGCGCCCATCGTCGAAATCAAGTATGCGCAAGGCGCCAAGCCGGGACTGGGTGGACATTTGCTCGGCAACAAAAACACGGCGACTGTTGCCGCCGAACGCGAAGCCGTCGAAGGTACCGCGCTCTTTAGTCCTTTTCCCTTTCACAGTGTTTACTCGGTCGAGGATCACAAAAAGCACGTGGATTGGCTCAAACAGATCAATCCGCGCGCGTTGATCAGTGTCAAAGTGAGTACACCGACCGATGTGGATATGGTGGCAGTCGGTTCGTACTATGCTGGCGCGCACATTGTGCATTTGGACGGTGCGTACGGCGGCACGGGCGCGGCACCTGAAATCGCCAAGAAAAATATCGCGATGCCCATCGAGTACGCCATTCCCAAAGTGCATCGCTTTTTGGAAGGCGAAGGGATTCGCGACGAGTTGGTGATCGTCGCGTCGGGTGGCATTCGCACGGCGTACGATGTTGCCAAAGCGATTGCGCTCGGCGCGGATGGTTGCGTCATCGGCACTGCCGAACTTGTGGCGATTGGTTGCACGCGACTGGGGAGTTGTGAGCAGGGCTTGGGTTGTCCTTTTGGTATCACGACGACGGACCCTGAACGGAGCAAGTTGGTTGATGTCGAAACAGCGTGGCGCAGTATCGTCAATCTCTACATCAGTTGGCAATGGCAACTAGCCGGCATTCTGCGCGCGCTGGGAATGAAAAGCATTCGTGAACTGCGCGGACGCACGGATACGTTAGTGTACTTGGAGTAAGATGAGATGCGTTCGGAGCAAATCGAGTTACTGTTGAATTCGCGACGTCACTTGGTAGCCAATCTCAACCCACAGCCGCGTTCGCCCGAGGCGGCGGAAGGCGGCTGTGGTGTGTTGGGGTTTGCCTCCAACATTCCGATTGCAGGACGACACATCGTTACCGCAAGTCAACAAATGCACAATCGCGGGAACGGCAAGGGCGGCGGCATTGCCGCTGTGGGACTTGACCCCAAGCAGATGCGCGTCTCACCTGAAATTTTGCAGTCGCACTATCTCATTCAAATCGCCTATCTTGATCCGAATGTGCGCGCTCAGGTCGAGCGTGAATGTTTGCTCGAACCGTTCGACATTGCGCAAGCATATCCCGTAGAGACGTTGGATGATTATCGCGCGATTGCGGGCTTGGAAATTTGTCCGCCCCAAGTGGTGCGTTATTTTTGTCGCGTCAAGCCAAACGTTTTGGCGCGCTTTGCGGAAGAACATCATTTGAATTTGGAGGCGCGACAAATCGAAGATGAGTTTGTGTATCAAAACACGTTTCGTCTGAATCAACGTTTCTATGCCAGTTTGGGTGACAAGCGTGCGTTTGTCTTGTGTCACGGTCGCGATATGCTCGTCTTCAAAATCGTGGGCTATGCCGAACAAGCCGCAGAGTATTATCGTTTGCACGATGTCACCGCGCGCGTGTGGATTTCGCATCAACGGTATCCCACCAAAGGGCGCGTGTGGCATCCCGGCGGCGCACATCCGTTCATCGGTGTCAACGAAGCGTTGGTGCACAACGGCGACTTTGCCAACTATCATCGCGTTACCGAGTATTTGCGTCAACGTAACATTGTGCCGTTGTTCTTGACCGATACCGAAGTGAGCGTTCTACTCTTCGATTTGTGGGCGCGCGTCTATGGCTATCCGCTCGAGGTGGTGTTGGAAGCACTTGCACCCACCACCGAACGCGATTTCGATATGTTGCCTCCCGACAAGCAATTGCTGTATCGCGCGATTCAACACGCGCACTTGAGCGCAAGCCCTGACGGTCCTTGGTTCTTCATCGTGGCGCGCAGTTTACCCGATCGTCACGAATGGCAATTGTTGGGCATCACCGATACTTCGATGTTGCGTCCGCAAGTGTTCGCGCTGTACGAAAGTGACGCCGGTGTGCAAATCGGTTTGATTGCGAGCGAACGTCAAGCCATCAATGCGTGCTTGCGAAGTTTGGCGAGTGAAGATGCGCGCTTTCAACCACTAGCAGATAAATATTGGGTGGCGCGCGGGGGCAGTTACACTGATGGTGGCGCGTTTGTCTTCACGGTTTCGCGCAATCATACGGGACATTATTTGACGTGTCACGATAAATTTGGTAAAAGAGTGACCATATCGCCGCGTGTCGCCGCATCGAGTACGTGTGCTGATGCGCTCGCCAATTTGATGTCACTATCAGCCGATTCTGCCACAAGTTGGTTTGCGCGCGCACGCGAATCGTTGACAGTGGCGAGTGTATCCGACATCACACATTGGCTCGATGCTCTGTGCCGATTCGCCGCGCGCGACGATACCGCGCGCGCGCTCGATGTGTTGACCTTGTTGCGTGATCGTCGTTTCGATTTGGGAAACAAAAAGCGGAGCGCGTTCCTTGCGGCGATTGATCGCGCGTTGTACGCACTGTTGCGCGCGGTGCCACGTTTGGACGAGGGTGGAACAAGTCACTATCGCTACATCAACGCGCAGTGTCAACGCACATTGCGCGCGCCGCGCGACGATGAGCGAACGCTGGTGGTGGATGCCTGCCACTTTCCACCCGAAGGTGAATCGTCGGCTGCGCGTTTGCTCACGCGCGCGGTCGCACTCGGTTGGCGACACGTGATTGCGTTTGATTGGCGCGGTGGACGCTTTGCGGGCTGTGGTTTGGGTCCCAACTCGGACGGAGTGCGGATTGATGTGTACGGTGACCCTGGCGATTACTTGGGTTCGGGGCTAGACGGCGCGCAAATGTTCGTGCACGCCGACGCGCAGGATCAAGTGGGACAGATTCTCAAACGCGGCACGTTGGTCATCTATGGGGATGTGGGGCAAACGTTTTTGTATGGCGCCAAAGGTGGCGAAATTTTTGTGTTGGGTTCGGCGGCAGGACGTCCGCTCATCAACGCTGTTGGACATCCGCGCGTCGTCATCAATGGCACGTGCCTCGATTACTTGGCAGAATCGTTTATGGCAGGCGATCCGCTAAACGGTGGTGGCTTTGTGATCCTCAATGGCGTCACGTTCGATGAACAAGGACAACTAGTCGAACTCGAAACACCTTACCCTGGCGGCAATTTATTTTCGCTTGCCTCAGGTGGTGCGATTTATTTGCGCGATCCGCATAACAAGGTGGATGAGGAGCAATTGAACGGCGGTCAGTTCGCGCCTTTGTCGGAAGCAGATTGGAATTTGATCGAGCCGTACTTGCGACGTAACGAAGAACTATTCGGCATCCGATTAGACGATCTCTTG
>JAOACU010000238.1 GCA_026417715.1 Anaerolineae bacterium
ATTCGATGTGCTCCACAAAAACACTTGTCGTATCTGGGTGTTGACCGATGCAAAACCTTGGACAAGTGCGGAACAAGCCGTCGAAGCCATTGGCGCGGCAATGCGCGATTTTCGGAGCGGACGCGAACCCGATCACCAAGCCGTGCGCGCGCTCTTGGAGCGTGGGACGCGCCCGCCGACCGTTGAACGCGCCGCGTTTGGTTTGCCGCTGCCATTCCGATATTCCGATGGCGGACCTACAGACGTACTGCAGGGCATTCATCATGACCGTCGCGCCTCGCCACTCGCGCTACGCGTCACCCAACTGGCGCCTGATTGTTTTGTTGGCGTTGCTGTGCTGTTCGAATCGGAATTGCTTCCGCGCAACGAAGGTTTGCAATTCCAACGCACGCGTAAAACCACTGCCCCTCCGCCCAATTACGATCTGATTCACCAATTCATTACCGAAAAGTTCCACGCCCAGGAGGTGAAATTCTGATGAGCGACTCGCTTCTCATTTTCACGATTGGTCCTGTGCAAGGATACATTGCCGAAGCGCGACGCGCACACGACTTGTGGGCAGGCAGTCAAATCCTCGTTGGCATGCTACGTCGCGCGGCGCAACAAGCCGCGCAGCAAGGCGCGCGCATCATCTACCCCGCCGATCTATCGCTCGACAGTTTGCCTAACCGTTTCGTCGCGCAAATTCCCCAAAACAAGGACGCCCAAGCGATTGCCCAAGCCGCCGAACGCGCCGCGCGTGAAGAATGGCGCGCGTACGCGCAAGACGCGCGCACACGATTGATCGCTCAAATCCAGATTTCACCCGATTGGGAATGGGCAAAAATTTGGGAACGCCAAATCGAAAATCACCTTGAAGTGTATTGGAGCATCGCGTCAGTTTCTGAGAGTAACTATCAGCAAGGATACTCGACTGCCTCTGCCGCGCTCGGCGCGCGCAAAGAATCGCGCGAGTTTACGCGCGCGGACGAAGAGGGTCCCAAGGATTCGTTGAGCGGAAGGCGCGCCGCGCTGTGGGTGCCCAGCGGTGAACAAGACCCAACGAATGCTGCGCGAAAATACTGGGCAGACCTTGCCGCACGCTTTGCCGATCCCAATTCGCACGATTACATTCCCACGATTCTGCAGCACGATGGACGTGAACGCCTTGATGCGATTGGCGCGATGAAACGCTTTTCGCGCGCGCTGCCGTACGGCAATCGTTTTCCATCCGTCAGTAGCATCGCCGCTGCGTCATTCCGTCGCGCCGCCAAAGGCAAAGCGGAAGACGCGCTGAACACGTATGCGAAAACGTTGAACGCGTTGGGTGTCTTTCGCCCAGGTGACGCGCTCAAGTGCAACCAACTCGTATCTTGGAATTTTGACGGCGATACGTTCTACCTTGACACACTGACCGAGCAAGCGTTGACCACCGATTATCACATTCCACCAGAGAAAATTACGCCAGCGAAACTCACAGCCGCGCAAGATGCGTTGCGTGAGGTGTACCAAGCGGTAGGACAATCTCCTTGCCCGTATTACGCGATTTTGGTGATGGACGGCGACAAGATGGGTGAGCGCGTGGGCGCGTGCAAAAGCGCGCAAGAGCATATTGAACTCAGCACCCAATTGGACGAATTCGCGCGGACGGCAACGCACATCATCGAAGAAGAATTCGCGGGGCGCGTCGTGTATGCGGGGGGTGATGATTTGCTGGCGTTATTGCCGTTGGAGGATGCACTACCCGCCGCGCGTATGATTCGAGGTCAATTCGGCGAGACACAGACCGCGCACGAAAATAAAAAACCCACGATTAGCGCGGGCATCGTGCTGGCACATCATCAATCACCGCTGAGTGGTGCGTTGCGCGCTGCGCGTGAGGCGCAAGAACGCGCGAAACAAGTGTACGGACGCAACGCGCTGTGCATCGCCGCGCTGAAACGTTCGGGCGAACCGATTCAGGTGGGCGCGCAGTGGGATTTTGGCGTGCAAGACGATTCGTTCTTGATCACCGAAATCGCCGCCAAGTTTCGCGGTACTCCCGCGCCGCTTGCGTCCAAACTGGCGTTCGATGTGTTGAGCGAAACGCGCGCGCTCGTCGAGCCCGATGACGCGTACGCGGCACGCCTTCGTTGGCTCGTCCAGCGACACACCCAGCACAATCTACTCACGGCAGAAGAGCAACAGGAATTTGCCAATCGTATTGTGCAGATGGCGCACGACTTGGACGCGCTTTTCGCTCAGCAATACGGTCAGGAGGACACAGAGCGCCCGCGCGGCACATTCGAGATGGCACAGTGGCTCTTGCTGGCGCGATTCATGGCGCAAGGAGGTGGTGCGTGAGAGTGTTCATCGAACCAACCGATGTGTGGCTTTTTCGCGATGGGCGTCCGTTCGACGCGGGGAGCGATCATCGCGCGGCGAGTCTGTTTCCACCGCCGCCGAGCGTGATTCAAGGCGCACTGCGCGCGGCGTATGTGGCGTTCAAGGGCAAGAGGATGGATGACTATGTGGAGGGCAAACTACCACACATCGAGCAAGTGATTGGCAAGCCCGGCGCAGAGCCACCCTTTACCCTGCGCGGTCCGTTTATCGGCGTGCGCGTGAATGCAACGACCGTCGAGCGCTACTTGCCGCTCCCTGCCGATGCAACACCTGTGGGTGAATGTTTTCGTTCGCTTGTTCCAACACGCCCAAGCGACAAAGGTGTGTTGACCAACCTGCCCAAAGAGTTAGAGTATTTGCTGTGGAAACCTGAAGCGGACGAAAAAAAGTCACGCAAACATTTCGCGTGGGCAAAAGCCAGCGCGGTAATCAAGTATCTGCAAACGCAATCGCCCGAACAAGCCGTGATTGATTGGGACGCTTGCAAGACGGAGGACGATTTGTTCGTGCGCGAAAATCGTTTCGGCGTGGGGTTGGATTATGAGGCACGTCGTTATCAAGAGCGCGCGCTCTACGAAGCCGAATTCATTCGCGTTCAACCGAACGTTGGACTTGACATCGAGATCGAGAATCTGGAACTACCACGCGAGGGGTTGTTAAAACTGGGTGGCGAAGGACATTGGGCGCGCTTTGAGCAGGTCGCGCCTTTGGAAATACCAGCCACGAACATTAGCCCACACTTTAAACTGTACTTTGCCACGCCAGCGTATTTCGATGATGGCTGGAAACCGCGCGCGGGGTGGAGCGAATTTTTTGGTGACAACCCGCCGCGCCTTGTGGCAGTAGCGTTGCCGCGCTATGAAGCGCGCGGCGGGTTCGATTTGCTTCACCAAGCGCACAAAGCGGCGCGACGATTTGTGCCCGCAGGAAGCGTGTACTATTTCGTGGGCGAACGCGCGCCTCAACTTGTAAAACCCAACGTGACTCACTACGGAGCCGAAATCGGCTTTGGACAAGTGATTTGGGGAAATGCCCATCAACTGGCGTGACCAATGATTACATACAATTGACGGCGGTCGGCGGTCTCGCCTGCCCTGAGCGCAGGCGAAGGGTCGGCGGTCGTAGGGAGGTGGAATGATGTTCGAGTATGGACAAATGCTCTACCTGTACGTCGAAACGCCACTGCACGCGGGCAGCGGGCGCGGCTTGGGCGCAGTGGATTTGCCGATTCAGCGCGAACGCGTGACGGGTTATCCGCTCGTGCAAGCCAGCGGCATCAAAGGTGCATTGCGCTCCGAGTGCGAGAAACGCACCAAAGACAAGACGCGCATCAAGTTCGTCTTTGGTCCCGACACGACGAGTGCCTCCGAACACGCGGGCGCGTTTGCGCCAGGCGACGCGCGCATCCTGCTGTTTCCCGTGCGTTCACTTGCAGGCGTGTTCGCGTGGACGACGAGCGTGGAAGTGCTGGCACGCTGGCAACGCGATGCGCGCGCCATTCGGGAAGAAGTTGGCTGGCAACTTCCCAAGCCACCTGAAAAAAAGAACGCACTTGTATCACCCCAGTCGGCGGTGATTGCAGGTAGCAAAGTGGTGCTCGAGGAATTCGCGTTCGAGGTCGCAAAGGATGAAACCGTCACTCACATTGCCGAGTGGTTGGTCAAACATGCTTTGCCTGAAGGCGACGAGTACAAGTACTGGCACGACAAACTTCCCACGCGCCTTGTCATCCTGCCCGAAGATGTGTTTCGCGATTTCACCCAGTACGCTACCGAAATCGTCACGCGCATCAAACTGGATGATGAGACCAAGACGGTCGAAGGCGGTGGCTTGTGGACGGAAGAGCACCTGCCCGCAGACACGCTTCTCTACACGCCACTGGTTGCCACCACACCGCGCAAATCGAAAAAAGAAAATCCACCCGACGATTTGGATTCAGGCAAAGCGGTGCTCGAGTTCGTTGCCAAGCATCTCGGCAAGCAACGCATTCAACTCGGTGGAGATGAAACGGTCGGGCGTGGAATGGTGGCGTTGCGCTTTGGTAAACCGCACGCGCTCAATGGGAGGTAACGATGCCCAGCCAACAACAAACCATCGAACAGGAGCGCGCCAAATCGGCGTGGGAAAAAGTCGCGCCGATTGTAAAAGAAAAATGGGCGAGTGAATATCGCGCGCTCGCGCGTAGCACAGCGGCGGATATTCTCACGAATGGCTTGGGGCAAACGCTTGCCTTTTTGCGCGCCAAAGCCAAAGATAAACACGAGCCGCCGCACTGGAC
>JAOACU010000239.1 GCA_026417715.1 Anaerolineae bacterium
GAGCGAGAGAGTGAAAGAGCGAGAGAGCGAGAGAGTGAAAGAGCGAGAGGGCGAATTCCGAATTCCGAATTCCGAACTCCGAATTCCGAACTCCGAATTCCGAACTCTGAATTCCGAATTCCGATTCGTTAGCACCCGGACGATTTGACTGCTATCGCACACAGCGGTCATTGTCCGGGTTTTGTTTTTCTGTTGGGGGCTTGACAAATTTGTAAAATTGAGTATATTGTGCACGCTAGCACTCTGATAAAACGAGTGCTAATCCCATCAAAAATTCCAGCAAGGAGGTTCTGTATGGCTGATCAACTCAAGTTGCGCCCACTTGCGGATCGAGTGATTGTCGAACCACTCGAAGGAGAAGAGAAAACCGCGAGCGGTATCTTGCTCCCCGAAACCGCAAAGGAGAAACCGCAAGAAGGCATCATCGTTGCAATTGGTCCGGGTCGTTGGGACGAGGAAGGCAAAAAGCGCGTCGAGATGGAAGTCAAACTCGGCGACAAGGTGGTCTTTGCCAAGTACTCGGGCACCGAAATCAAGATCAACGACAAAAAGTACTTGATCCTGAGCGAGAAAGACATCCTCGCCGTTGTCGAAAAGTAATTTTAGTTGTGAATGAATTTTAATTCTAGGAGGAATAGATTATGCCAGCCAAACAACTCGCGTTCGCTGAAGAAGCACGCCGACGCTTGAAAATCGGCGTGGACACGATGGCAAATGCTGTCAAGACCACGCTCGGACCGAAAGGTCGTAACGTTGCTCTCGATAAGAAATTCGGCGCGCCGACCGTGACGCACGATGGCGTGACGGTTGCCAAAGAAATCGAATTGCAAGACCCGTACGAAAATATGGGCGCGCAATTGTTGAAGGAAGCCGCCACCAAAACGAACGATGTCGCCGGTGACGGTACGACGACCGCGACGTTGCTCGCGCAAATCATCGTCAACGAAGGTCTGAAGAACGTCGCCGCCGGCGCGAACCCGATGCTTCTCAAACGCGGCATCGAAAAAGGTACGGCGGTCATCGTCGAAGAAATCAAAAAGATGTCCAAGCAAGTCAAGGGCAAGGAAGATATCGCGCACGTCGCCGCGATTTCTGCTGCCGATCCTGAAATCGGTAACTTGCTCGCCGAAGTGATGGACAAGGTTGGCAAGGACGGCGTGATCACGGTCGAAGAGTCCAAGACCGGTCTCGCGTTCGAGACCGAGTACGTGGACGGTATGCAGATTGATCGCGGTTACATTTCGCCGTACTTTGTCACCAATCCTGAACGGATGGAAGCCGTCCTCGAAAATCCGTACGTGTTGATTACCGATCGCAAAATCTCTGCGCACACTGACATTGTGCCCATTCTCGAAAAGTTGGTGCAAATGGGCAAGCGCGAACTCGTGATTGTCGCCGAAGACGTGGAAGGCGAAGCGTTGGCGACACTCGTGTTGAACAAACTGCGCGGCTTGTTGAACGTCCTCGCGGTCAAAGCCCCCGGTTTCGGCGATCGCCGCAAGGAAATGTTGCGCGATATGGCGATCCTCACCGGCGGTAACGTCATCACCGAAGAGATGGGCCGCAAGTTGGAGACCGCGCAAATTAGCGATCTCGGTCAATGCGACAAAGTGATCGCCACCAAAGATGATACGACCTTCGTCGGCGGTCACGGCTCGGAGAAGGAAATCAAGGGGCGCATCAACGAAATTAAAGCGCAAATCGAAAAGACCACCTCCGATTATGATCGCGAGAAATTGCAAGAACGCTTGGCGAAACTCGCGGGTGGCGTTGCCGTGATTCGCGTCGGCGCCGCAACCGAAACCGAATTGAAAGAGAAGAAACATCGCGTCGAAGACGCGTTGAGCGCGACGCGCGCCGCTGTCGAAGAAGGTATCGTGCCCGGTGGTGGTGTCGCCCTCTTGAACGCGATTCCCGCGCTGGACAAGGTGCAAGCCGAAGGCGATATTTTGACCGGTGTGCAGATTCTCAAACGCGCACTCGAAGAACCGATGCGTCAACTCGCGGAGAACGCGGGTCACGATGGCGCGGTCGTGGTGCAAGAAGTGCGCCGCCAACAAAAAGAAAAGAACAATCCCAACATCGGTTTTGATGTGTTGGCGGAAGAGTACACCGACCTTGTCGAACGCGGCATCATTGATCCCGCCAAGGTGACGCGCAGTGGTTTGGAGAACGCCGCCTCCATCGCCGCAATGATCCTCACCACCGAAGCGTTGATCACCGATATTCCCGAAAAGGAAAAACCGGCGACCCCGCCGATGCCTGAATACTAAACGCTGAGGTCGCTACAGGGGACACAGAGAACACAGAGAGAAAATTTTTCTGTGCCCCTGTGCGATCTGTGGCTCGGCAAAGCGAAGAAAAATCCCGCTCGCAGAAACGAGCGGGATTTTTCATTTCACCTGCCAGATTCTCACACCGTCGTTGTCATACACCAGCACATAGCGCGTCGGGTCGGCGAAATCGCGCGCGCGCCAAATTCCCTCACGACGTCCCAGATACACGTGGGTAAAAGATTCGCTAGGAGAAGTGACGATCGCGCGCTGGGTAAAGTACGGAATCCACGCGCCACCATCACTAGGAACAAAAACAGTGGGATACCACTCGAACGTGTTGACGAGGAAACGCGCGTCCGTCGGTGTGTTCGTCACGATCCATCGCATCGCGCGCTCATCGGCACGCGTGAACAGAATGGTGATGGGATTGAAAATCGTCAGCATCTCGCGCGCGCCGAGTAGAACGATGCACAGCGCAACGGTCATTTCGAGCGAAACGAGAAATCTCCTGTGACGCGCGCGTTCGTGCCACACGCGCGCCAGTTCACCGACGAGAAACGCGGCAGGGAAGAATACCATCAAGAGCACAATTGGCACTTCGAGCAGAGGGATACCCAACAGAGTGAACAGCGTGGCACACAGCACCAGCGCGATGAACCACGCGACGATGATGAGTGTATGCGCGCGACGTTGCGCGATCGCGATACCGAGTCCGCACGCGGCGGCTAGCCACACCCACACGCCATAGTGCGAGCGCAAGATGGCGAGCGCGGTATCCAAACTAATGCCCGACCAAAATGTGAGCACAGTGACGAGGTTATGCACGCCATCGGGTTGACGTATCGCCAGTGCAACCCCGCCGACTCCTAGCACAATCAGTACGAGCGCGGGAACACCTAGTCGGCGCGCAGGCGTGCGTCGCCACACCGCGTAGATGGCGATGAACACAACGTAGAACGCGAGCAGGCGCAGGTGCGCGCTTGCCAGACCCGCGAGTGTGACGAGAGCGAGTAACGACGCGCGCCAATCGAAACGTGGCGCATCGAGCCAATCCATCGCGGCGATGAGCGCAATCGGTAAGATCGCGATGCCAAGCAAAAGCGGATAGCGTCCCCACGTGAGAAAGTACATCGGCGTTGGCGTGAGAAACCAAACACACACAGCGCACGCGAGTCCAACAATCGTGCTACTCGTCAAGTGTTTACCGAAAGCGAAAAACGACAAGCCGATTTGGACGATAATCACTTGCCCGACGAAAATCATCGCCGCAGGAATGGACATTCCCGTCAATCGCACTGTCCACGCGACCAAGTAGTGAAAGCCAAAGTGATACACGCGCTCGAGTGGCGCGAAATCGCGCGAGAGGATCGCGTGGATATCCGCCGCGTGACGATACGAATCTATCCACAAGGGCGCGGGCAAATCGGCAAATTGTATGACGCTGACGCCAACCGCGAGGATGACGAGTCCCATCAACGCGAGTGTCTCGCCGAGTTGCACGTGCGGACTAGGGCGCCACGTCAGCGTGAGTACCATCAGCGCGACAACAGCGGCAACACCTGCCGAGACACCGAACAGCGCGATAGCGGAGAGCGCGGCAAGCGCGAGTCCGCTTGCGCGCGCGTACGTTTCGGCGAACGTGGGGATTGGGGAAGGCGACATCAAGGGGAGTCTAGCAAAATCGTGACGGGACCATCGTTGATGAGGTGCACAAGCATATGCGCTTGGAATTTGCCGGTTTCCACGTGCAAACCCTGCTCGCGCAACAAGGCAACGAATCGTTCGATGAGCGGTTCCGCCGCTTCGGGACGCGCCGCCGCAATAAAATCGGGGCGGCGTCCGCGTCGCGCATCGCCGTAGAGCGTGAATTGCGAGACGACGAGCGCGCGCGCGCCTACATCGAGCGCGGAGAGGTTGAATTTGCTCGCGGCGTCTTCAAAGATGCGGAGATGGGCAATTTTTTGCGCCAGCCAACGCGCGTCCTCTTCGGTATCGTCGTGTGTGACGCCGATGAAAACGACCAGTCCTTTTTCGATTGCGCCGATGATTTGTTCATCTACCGTGACCGATGCTTTACGTACGCGTTGTATGACTGCGCGCATAGTCCTCCCCATTGCGTTTATTCGAAATTTCTGGTATGATAGAGGTGTAGGAGTGAGGCGTATGTACAAACTACTGATGACGTGTGATATTCGACCGGGACGCGAATCGGAATATTTCGAGTTTGCGGTGCAAGAGTTTGTACCGCGCTTGACGCGCTTGGGCATCCAAGCCAGCGAGGCGTGGTATACGGTCTATGGCAACGCGCCGCAACTGTTGACAGGAGGCGTTG
>JAOACU010000240.1 GCA_026417715.1 Anaerolineae bacterium
CCACAATGCCAAAGACTTTGAACCTCTCGTCAGACAGTATTACCTAGAACACAAAGAACATTTCGGGGTGATTGTCTCGGAACAACTACCGTTCGGGGAACTGTTGCGACGTGTTTTGAAAATGCTGAATGAGGTAGATGCGTTGCAAATGAAGAATAGTTTTCGCAATCTGGGTGAATTCAAGTAACTTGTTACAAGGATAGACGATGAATCTTCAAGAACGTCAACCCAAATTTGAAACACTCTCAGGTATCGAAGTCAAACGCGTGTACACGCCCGAAGACGGCGTCAAGGAGTACGCGACGCAACTCGGTTTTCCGGGCGAGTATCCGTTCACACGCGGCATTCAAGCGACGATGTATCGCGGTCGCTTGTGGACGATGCGCCAGTACGCGGGCTATGCCAGTGCGGAAGAATCGAACGCGCGCTACAAGTATCTCCTTGCGCAAGGACAAACCGGCTTGTCGGTCGCGTTCGATTTGCCGACACAAACCGGCTACGATTCCGATGCGCCAATGGCAGAGGGCGAAGTCGGCAAAGTCGGCGTGGCGATTTCATCGCTCGAAGATATGGAGCGATTGTTCGATGGCATCCCGCTTGGCAAAGTTTCGACTTCGATGACGATCAACGCGACGGCAGCGATTTTGCTCGCGATGTACGTTGCCGTTGCCAAGAAGCAAGGCGCGAATCTGCGCGAACTGCGCGGCACTGTGCAGAACGACATCCTCAAAGAGTACATTGCGCGCGGCACGTACATCTTTCCACCCGCGCCTTCGATGCGTCTCGCGACCGACATCATCGAATTCTGCGCGCGCGAACTTCCGAATTGGAACCCGATTTCGATTAGCGGCTATCACATCCGCGAAGCCGGGTCAACTGCGGTACAGGAAATCGCGTTCACGTTCGCGAACGCCATCGAGTACGTCAATGCGACACTCGCGCGCGGTTTAGCGATTGACGATTTTGCGCCGCAACTCTCGTTCTTCTTCGTCGCGCAGATGGATTTTCTGGAAGAGATTGCCAAGTTCCGTGCGGCGCGTCGCTTGTGGGCGCGCCTCGTCAAAGAGCGATTCGGCGCGCGCAAACCGCAATCTATGATGTTGCGTTTTCACACGCAAACCGCCGGCGTTTCGCTCACCGCGCAACAACCGCACAACAACATCGTGCGCGTGGCAATTCAAGCACTCGCGGCAGTGCTGGGCGGCACCCAATCGCTCCACACGTGTTCGTACGATGAGGCACTTGCGTTACCTACCGAAGAATCGGTGCAGATCGCGCTGCGTACGCAACAAATCATCGCGCACGAATCGGGCGTGACGAACACGATTGACCCCTGCGCCGGTTCGTACTATATCGAAAATTTGACCGACGAAATCGAAACGCGCGCGCGGGCGTATCTCGAAAAAATCGAAGCGATGGGTGGCGCGTTGCGCGCGATCGAGTTGGGTTACATCACGCGCGAGATACAAGAATCGGCGTGGAAATTCCAGCGCGACGTAGAGTCGAAAACGCGCATCGTGGTTGGCGTCAACGAATTCGTGACGAACGAGCCGTTTCGCGGCAAAATGTTGCGTGTGGATCCGCGCGTGCGCGAGGCGCAATCGGAACGCTTGCGCGCGTTACGCGAACGACGCGACAACGCGCGCGTGCAGAACGCACTCGACGCGCTGCGCAAGGCGGCGCGTGGCACGGCGAACTTGGTACCAGCGATTCTCGATTGCGTCGAAGCGTACGCGACGCTAGGCGAAATTTGTGACACGTTGCGGAGTGAGTTTGGAGAGTACAAAGGAACAGGGGTATTTTAGAGATGCCGACAATTCTACTGATTCGCGGTTGGAGATTGTTTTTCTATTTTAACGAACGGAATGAACCCCCTCACATTCACGCGCGTAAAGGTGATACAGATTGCAAGTTTTGGCTCTATCCTGAAACCTTCGACATCGAGGAAGCCTACTCGTACAATTTGAGCAATGCGGACCGTCGCGTAATCCGACAAATTATCTTCGAGCACTTAGTATATTCTCTCTGAGTACCAAAAGTTTCACGGAGGTACGGAATGAACAAAATTCATGATATTCAACACATTCACACAGATAACGATTATCTCTATCTAACTGTTGATGGAAAGTCGTATCGTGTTCGTTGGGAAGATTGCTCACCACGTTTGGCAAGAGCAAGTATGGCACAGCGTAGTCATCTGGAAGTGTCGCCCTCTGGTTATGGTATTCACTGGTTTGAGTTGGACGAGGACTTGGCGATTACGCCATTGTTGCAGGTGGCAGAAGTGATAGAGACTGAGCCCGTATATTGATTCTTAGCCGCATCAAAAGTTGCACGATGGTTGTCAAGGAACGTGCAGTGACAGTCTATCAACTCCTCAAGTCAATCTGTGGCGGAAAGGAAAAAGATGCTTACACGAATAGATCACATCGGCATTGCTGTTCAAAACATCAACGACGCACTCAAATTCTTCCAAGACGCGCTGGGCATCGAACTCGATCACGTCGCGCTGGAGGAAGGTGGGCGCACGCGCGTTGCGTTTATGCCCGTCGGTACGTCAGAAGTGGAATTGGTGGAGCCGCAGGACGAGGATAGTGGTCTTGCCAAGTTTTTGGCGAAACGCGGCGAAGGCGTCCACCACATTTGCTTTGAGGTGGACGATATTGATGCCGCGCTCGCGCGTTTGAAAGAACACGGCGCGCAGTTGATTGACGAAACGCCACGCACGAACGCGCGCGGCTGGCGTTACGCGTTCATTCACCCCAAGAGCGCGCACGGCGTGTTGATTGAGTTGTATCAGCGAGCGACGGAGGACGGATGACGGATGACGGAGATTTGCCCTGAGCGAAGGGAGGAAAGACGAAAGACGAAGGACGAAAGCCAACTTTTAACTTTCGTCCTTCGTCCTTCGTCCTTCGTCTTTCTTAGCGCGACGTTTGCGACGTGTGTAAATCACTTTGCCCGTGCGTTTGATTTCGCCGAGAAAAGTCAAATGCGACGCGCGCTGATAATCTTTGAGAGTATAGGGGTGCACTTCAAGCAGTGAAAATTCGCGCCACTGCCGCTGTGCCAAAAATCGTGTCTGTTCCCAGAAATTGAATTTGGCAAAGTCGTCCGAAATAACCGCGATGTCCACATCACTCCACTCATTCGGCTTGCCGTTGACGTACGAACCAAACAGGATAACCCGATCCACGCGCACCTCGGGTTGGAGATGGCGGACGAATTTGCGAACCAGTTGTTTGATTTCATTCAACGACTTGACACGAGTCGCCGTTTCAACCATCGGTTGACCTTCTTGGTGTACTCAAAACATTGTTGCGCAAACGCGCGCGTGTAACGCGAGCGGTTTTCGTCGTAACGCGTCTTGATGGCTTCTTTTGATATGGACGATACGAATGTTCTCAAATCTTCAGGAAATTCAATCGCAGCATTCTGAGCAAGATACTCTAAATTGTGGCTTCGTGGTGGAAACCGATCTTGGAACTCGATAATGCATGCTTTCAACAACCGCTCAATCGAAAGATGACAACAAAAGATAACGTACACATAGCGTCGCGTGTCTAGCATATGCTTGGCGGTTTTGAGATCGTAATCCGCTGCATCCACCCACCATTGCGCTTCTTGCTTCACACATAAACTATAACTGACCTTGATACATTTGTCAACGAGGACAGGAGGGAGAAATGTTCGACTCACAACAACTCGATGCGATCAAACACGCCAAAGATCGCTGGGAGGAAACCACACTCCAACAAACGCTCGCGCGTTCACCTGAACGCCGCGACAAATTCATCACCACCTCGTCCGAAGAAATCGAACGACTGTACACGCCGCTCGACATCGCGCAAATGGATTACACGCGCGATTTGGGAATGCCCGGCGAATATCCGTACACGCGCGGCGTGCACGCAACGATGTATCGCGGACGTTTGTGGACGATGCGGATGTTCGCGGGCTTTGGTACTGCCGAAGAAACAAACGCGCGCTTCAAGTATCTCCTCGAACACGGCGAGACCGGACTTTCGACTGCGTTCGATATGCCCACGCTCTACGGACTCGATACCGACGACCCGCGCGCTATCGGCGAGTTTGGCAAATGCGGTGTCGCGATTTCGTCGCTCGCCGATATGGAAATCCTCTTCGATGGCATTCCTGTTGATCAAATCACAACCTCGATGACCATCAATTCGCCGGCGGCGATCATCTGGGCGATGTACATCGCGGCGGCAGAAAAGCGCGGCATCCCGCGCGCCAAACTCGGCGGCACGATTCAAAACGACATCCTCAAAGAGTACATCGCGCAGAAAGAATTCATCTTTCCGCCCAAGCCCTCGATGCGCCTCGTGGTGGACACGATGGAATTTGGCGCGAAAGAAATGCCGCTCTGGAACACCATCTCGATTAGCGGCTATCACATTCGCGAAGCCGGCGCAACAGCGGCACAAGAACTCGCGTTCACACTTGCCGATGGAATGGAGTACGTGCGGTGGGGCATCGCGCGCGGGATGAAGATTGACGATTTTGCGCCGCGCCTCTCCTTCT
>JAOACU010000024.1 GCA_026417715.1 Anaerolineae bacterium
GTTGGCGACTCAAAGTCGCCGCGACGACTACCCGAAGCCGACCGCCGTCGGCTTGTTTAGCCCGCGTAGGCGGGCTTTGGGTAGTTGTTGGAGCGAATTGATTCGCCTATCAATAGACTTTGTACCAGCCCTGTTATTGGAACTTGCTCAACCCCACCAACGTCATTAAAATTAGGAACAGCGCAGGAGGAATAGCAAATGAACATTCGGCTAGTTCTGATGACCTTCCTACTGACCACACTGTGGACAAGTGCGTGTGCGCGCGTGTCTGTACCGCTCATCGTCAACCCCACTGCTACTCCGATACCAACCCAAGTGCCCTTGCCGACGCGCGTTGCCATCGTCGCGCCTACACCCACGCTACAACTTATTCCCCCCGGCGATAACAGCGAAGCGACAACGATGCTCCAAGATTTTTTTGTCGCGCTTGGCAAAGGCGACTTGGAAACCGCACTCTCGTACTGGAACACCAGCCAATCGAAAGAGTACGCGGCGAATGTGCGCAAAATGGTGCAAGAGTGGATCACACTCAAGCGCAAATTGACCTTGCGCGAAATCACCTATCTGGGGCGCGATGCCACCGGCAAATTCGTATCAATGCCACTCACCGATCCGCGCGTGGAGCAAGCGATTGCCAAGGTGTACGTGGATGGCATCGAGTACCAGTTTTATCTCAGTCACCTCAAGGGCGGTTGGTTCATCGAGGGGGTGAATACGTTCGTCAAATCGAACTAGACATTCCAGCGGGAACAATGTTATAATGCGCGTGAAAGGAGAGGTATGCGACTCATCGCGCGCGCGCTGTTGTTGGTTGCGTTGTTTGCCATAGCATTGCCGCTACCGCTCGATGCCGCGCCGCCCGCCGACACACCCCGCACACACATCGTTCAACCCGGCGATACGCTCTTTGCGATTGCTCTGCGTTATCAAACAACGGTCACTGCAATCAAACAACTGAATCATCTCGGCGAAAGCGATATCATCCAAGTCGGACAAAAGTTGCTCATTCCCGCCAGTGCGTCACCGACGCTAACCACCGCGCGCCACATCGTCCAAGCGGATGAGAGTTTGTATCGCATTGCATTGCAGTATGGCACGACGGTTCGCACACTCGTACAATTGAACGACTTGACGAATCCGAACGTGATTGTGCCGGGTCAAGCCCTTGTTGTTCCCACCAACTCGAACGTGGTCAAGCCCGGCGTGCTGATCGAACCACAGATAGCGCGGCAAGGTGGCACGCTGTTGATTCGCATCGCGCGCGCGGGACTGACGAAGGTGACGGGCACGTTTGGAGGCAAACCGATCACGTTTACACCGAGCGCGGGATACTGGTACGCGCTGGTCGGTATTTCGCGTTGCGCCAAAATCGGCACAGCCACCTTGAATCTAACCCTCACCGATGCGACGGGGCAAACCGTCGCCGAAACCACCACGCTCAACATCGAAGCAACCGCGTTTCAAGTTCAGCATCTCAAAATTCCTGCTGGTAAAACCACCTTGCTGGATAGCACACTGCAGATGCGCGAGAACGCGCAATTCAACGCGCTCGTCAACCAGTTCACGCCCACGCGACTGTGGAGCGGTGTATGGCGGCAACCGCTCTATGGTCCCGTCTCCTCGGCGTTTGGCACGCGACGCTCGTACAACGGTGGTCCTGTAGGAATGTGCGGTCACGAAGGCACCGATTTCGATGTGGACGCGGGCGTGCCGATCTACGCGCCGGCGCGCGGGCGCGTCGTCTTTGCCGGCACAACACAGGTGCGCGGCGAGTTGACCGTGATTGATCACGGCGTTGGCGTCTTTAGCGCGTACTTTCATCAATCGGCGATTTTCGTTCAAGCGGGACAGATGGTCGAACCCGGAATGCTCATCGGCAAAGTGGGCACGACTGGACTTTCGACGGGACCACATTTGCATTGGAGCGTCATCGTCAATGGCGAGTATGTGGATCCGTTAGAGTGGACATCGCGCGTGATGCCGTAGAATCTGATTTTGGAGGGAACAATGGAACTACAAATCGTCACCATCGAAAATCCGAATGGATTGAACGTGATTTTGGGACAATCGCATTTCATCAAGACCGTCGAAGATATGCACGAGGCACTCGTGACTGCTGTGCCCGGTATCAAATTCGGTCTGGCATTTTGCGAAGCATCGGGACACGCGCTCGTGCGCGCGAGTGGCACCGATGACGCGCTGGTAGAACTCGCCAAGAAGAACGCGCTCGCGCTCAGCGCGGGGCATTCGTTCATCGTCTTCTTGGGTCAAGGATTTTTCCCCATCAACGTTTTGCACGCCATCAAAAACGTCCCCGAAGTCGTCAACATTTTTTGCGCGACCGCCAATCCGCTCCAAGTGATCATTGCCGAGACGGAGCAAGGGCGTGGCATTCTGGGCGTGATTGACGGCATCAAATCGAAAGGCGTGGAAGACGCGGCGGGTGTAGAGTGGCGCAAGGGGTTGTTACGCAAGTTTGGTTACAAGTTTTAGTTGGAGGTTCAAGGTTCGATGTTCAAAGATTTACGCCCACGAAGGACACAAAGGTCACGAAAAAATTTTCTTTGTGTCCTTCGTGTCCTTCGTGGAGAAAAAAGTTATTTCGCATCAAGTCTAATCTCGAACATCGAACCTTGAACCCCAATTTGCGCGTTGGCGCGAGTTGTGCTACAATACAAACGAAATAGGGGTGTAGCTCAATTTGGCAGAGCAACGGTCTCCAAAACCGTAGGTTGCGGGTTCAAGTCCTGCCGCCCCTGCTCACCTCCCCTTGACAGGCGAATAAATTCACGCCAACAACTACCCAAAGCCGACCTTACGTCGGATCACAATAGCCCACGAAGAGCCTGTCTTGAGCCCGCCTTTCGGCGGGCTTTGGGTTTTTGTCGCGGCGACTTGCAGTCGCCAACCTTGACGGCGAAACAATCGCCGTCTTGTTTTTTGTACCGAATCGGGTACAATGTGGCTATGCGATTCGACATCTTTACGCTTTTTCCCGAAATGTTCGCCGGCGTTTTCGACACCAGCATCTTAAAGCGCGCGCGCGAGGCGCGTCTCGTCGAAATTTTCTTGCACGATATTCGCGACTTTACCACCGACAAACATCACGTCACCGACGATTACGCGTACGCGGGTGGCGGCGGAATGGTGATGAAGCCCGAACCGATTTTCACCGCTGTCGAAACGATACTCGGTGCGCCGCCGCGCGTGCCAGTGATTTTGCTCACACCACAAGGACGCGTCTTCAACCAAGCGATTGCGCGCGAACTCGCGCAACATTCGCACATTGCGTTGATTTGTGGACATTACGAAGGCGTGGACGAACGCGTGCGCGAACATTTGGCAACCGATGAAATTTCGATTGGCGATTACGTATTGACTGGCGGCGAAATTCCGGCGATGGTCATCGTGGACGCGGTCGCGCGATTGATTCCCGGCGTGCTTGGACATCCCAGCGCGGCATCGAACGATTCGCACGCGTCGGGATTGTTGGAGGGCCCGCAGTACACGCGTCCTGCCGAGTTTCGCGGTTGGAGAGTGCCGGAGATTTTGCTATCGGGGAATCACGCCCAAGTTGCCAAGTGGCGCCGTCAACAAGCCCTGCGCCGCACATTCGAGCGACGTCCCGATTTGCTCGCGCGCGCCAACCTCACCGACGAAGATCGCGCGTTCATCGAATCGTTGAAACAACAAAACAAATCGTAGGGGCGACCCTTGTGGTCGCCCCTACGTTATTTGACCGTCACGCGCACACCTTCTTCGGCTGAACGATACGCCGCCTCCATAATTTTCCACACTGCGACGGCATCTTCGCCCGGCACCGGCGATGGTTCGCCGCGCAGTAGCATCGGCACGAGTGCGGCGATCATCTCCGCGTGCATCACGCCGTTGCGCGGATAACTCAAAATCTCTGGCGCGCTGCCGCGCCGATGCAACACCAAACGTCCCTCCGAAAGTGGACCCGCGAACAAACGTCCTTCGGTCCCCAGAATGTCGAATTCGTTCGTGACGATGGGCGTACGTCGTGTCGAAGTGAACGAGACCAGCGCGCCACTCGTCATTCGCATTTGCACGATCGTCGTATCGTCCGTTTCCCAACCACTGAACTTGGACGATGTGTACGCCATCACGTCCGACACTTCGCCGAGCAACACGCGTGTCAAGTCAATCCAATGCGCGCCAGAATTTGCCAACGCATCGCCACCCGATTTTGCGCGCGAGGTGAGCCACGCGCGTTCGTCGCCGGTGAACAAGTCGGAGAGTTGCGCGCGTGCAGTCACCACCTCACCAATCGCGCCATCGCGCAAGAACTTGTGCATCGCTTGGACGATTGCCCAAAAACGGCGATAGTATGCGACGACGAGTGGCACGTTGTGCGCGCGACAAACGTCAACGGCTTGTTGCGCTTGCGCCGCGCTCACTCCAACCGGTTTTTCGCACAAGACGATTTTTCGCGCGCGTGCGGCAAGCGCGACGTGTTCGGGATGCACATAGTGCGGCGAGGCGATGTACACCGCGTTCACTTCAGGATCAGCGACGAGCGCAGCCGCATCGGTGTACCAACGTTTGGCGCCGTGTCGTCGCGCGGTCTCTGCGGCTTTTGCCGCGTTGGTTCGCATCACCGCAATCAATTCCGAGTTCGGTGTTTGGTACAGCGCAGGACCACTTTTGTACTCGAACACATTGCCCGCGCCGATGACACCCCAACGAATTTTATCGAGCATTGCCTCTCCGAAAGACGGACGACGGATGACCGACGACCGAAAAACGTTCTCCCGTCTTCGGTCATCCGTCATCGGTCAGACGTGTTGAATGTCCAACACCACTTTGATTGTGCGCGGGTCTTCGCGATCCACTTGAGCGAATGCCGCGCGAATGTCGCGCAGTGGCAATTCGTGCGTCACGTGCAATTCAGGATGCAACAGTCCTTTCTCCAACAAACGAATCGCGCGCGGAAATTCGCCCAGCGTGACGCGCGACGCGATGATTTCGGCTTCCTTGAGCACAAGTGTTTTGAAATGTATCGGCGAAAGTTGTTCGCCCATTCCGCACACCACGATACGCCCAGCGGATCGAATCATTTTCACCGCTTGCTGAATCGGCGCTTCGCGTCCGGCGATTTCGTGAAAATGCCCCACGCACTCGATCACACAATCCACGCCCACGCCGTTCGTGATCTCGCGCACGCGCGCGACCGGGTCCTCGTGTTCGACGTTGATGACGTAATCGGCACCGATTTTGCGCGCGGTCTCCAAACGAAACGGTTGCAAATCGGTGATGATGGTTGTTGCAGGATTCGCGCTATGGCACAACACATCGAGCACCGCTAGACCCAATTTGCCCGCGCCCAAAATCGCCACCGTTTCGCCGGGTTGCACGCGTCCGCGCGTCAAGATGTGGCAACCGAGCGCGTACATCTCGACCATCGGCGCGAATTTCATCGGCACGTTGTCGGGCAGGTGATAGACGTGACTCGCTGGCGCGGCAACGTACTGCCCGAATCCACCGTTGAGATCAACACCGATGAGTTTGAGGGTGCGACATGCGTTGATGTGCCCAGTGAGACACGCGGGACATTGATGACACGACAGAATCGGATCCACCACCACGCGATCACCCACGCGAAAACCGCGCACCTCACTTCCGACTTGCTCGATCGTGCCACCGAACTCGTGTCCTTGAATCGCGGGAAAGCGCACGCGTTCGCGAAACTCGCCGCGATAGATGTGCACATCGGTGCCGCAGATGCCGGCGAAATGATTTTTGATGAGCACTTGATTCGGTGCGATGTGCGGATCGGGTGCATCGCCCACGCGAATGTCCCGATCGTTGTAGAGAATACCTGCTTTCATTCGGTTGCTCCTTGCTTAGGCGGGTTTACAGTGTTTGCAACGACGACGATAACGTCCCAACTGTTGTGCCACTTCGTACGCTTGTTGAAAAGTCGCAAACGGACCATACCACCGTCCGTACTGATAGCGCGCGTGTGGATGAATGCCCTTGCCCTCATTGCAAAAGGGACAAGTCGAAAGATGCACGCGCGCTTGATAGCCAGGGACGTGCCAGTCCACGTAGATGTGGTACGTCGCCATTGCTTCCTCTCGAATCGTAGCATAGCACAACGCGGGGAAAAGTCAATCGCTCATAGGTAGAAAACGGTAAATGGCTTGTTCAGACCTCACAGGTCTCCAAGACCTGAGGTCTAGAAACCTCTTTCTCCCCAAGAGCGATTTGCATACGCTTGCTCGCGATGCTATAATTGCGTGCAAACGGGTTGGAGGTAACGATGCGTAAACCGGGAATCGTTTTACTCATTGCGCTTGCGCTTGTGGCGTGCGCGCCTGCGGACGACGGAGGACGGACGAGGGATGGAGGACGGACAACGGAAGACGGAGGACGGACGTTACTGCCAACGTTGACAGTCACGCCCTTGCCAACTGTCACACTCACGCCAACGTTCACTCCTACTGCCACGCCCACACCCACCCCCACGCGCACGCTCTCTCCCACTGAAGCGCGCGCCGCCTCCCTGCGCGCTCTCCCCAACTTCAAGTGGCAAGCCGATGGCGACGCAGTAAAACTTTACGACGCTAAAAATACACCTGTTGCCATCTTTGACGCTAAAACTGGCGGAGTACGCTGGGATGCTAAAGAATTTTCCAGCATCAATGCTCTTTTGAGTAAACCCGAAGGACAAAAACAATTAGCTGATTTTATCAAAGCCAACCCAGACATTCACTTTATCACCTACCCTGACAGCCGTCAAGGTTTTCCGCCTTATGCCATCATCTTAACCGCTGATGGGCAAAACATTGCGTTAGTGCAGGGACCAAGCGGCACAGGTGATTATAAATGGGATACTGCCGAAGGAAGAAATAATTTAGCGGCAATTTACAAAGCCAAAGAGCCAACCAATTATTACCGCAACAATCCTGACGGTATGACCATCGGCTGGCTTAACCCTCAAACAGGCAAGTTTGAAAAAACCTATCTTGCCCCAGACGGCAAAACTCATTTTGCCAATGGTGGTTGGTTGCTTCCTTATTTAGTTGACGATGTTGCTCATCATAATCCAAAAATTCAGGAAGTACTAAATCAGGCTAAACAAAATCCGTTGTATAAATTCAATGATGTGGCTTGGTATTTAGTTGTCCCGCCACCGACAGATGTCAGCGATGCTGCGTGGAAAAACTATATAAGCCGTCTGCCGATTGATTCGGGTTTTACTCCCCAGCAAAAAGACATTATTATTCAAACACTTCAAAATATAGATGCTACAGACGATCTTAACAAATTTATTCGCGCTGCGATGATAAATGGTGTAAAGGGAATACTAATCTCTATCTCTGAATACAATTCAACTCAAGCAGGACACATAAAATTGTTACCATTAGGTGTAGTTTCCTCCTACATTTCACAATCAGCTTTCGCTCACGAAGCTGTTCATGCTTTACAACAAGAAATAATGGGTTATTATATAGGGAGAAGTCGCTATGTGGAGATTCAAGCTCTGGTTAATGAATTAGAAGATGCAATAAAAAGAGGTCGCACAGAACGCGTAGAAAAACTAATTCCATATATCATCAACCTATCTTGGTCAAAATTAGAAGACTGGGATAATTTAAGATATGCTTTAGTTTAAGGCAAAATTTCGATTGTTTTTTCCTCTTGAAATTTAGCAAAAAAGCCTTCATAATCAAAATATGCAAAGGATTTTGGTCATCATTTTGGTCTTTTTGGCTGTCGTCATCGCTGTTGAGCTGGGGTTTTTGTTTTTTTTTCAGGCAGTCATCAAATACTACCTACGTTTGTCCTCCTTCTGCTCCTGTTTCTTTTTCCTCGTCTTTATCTTCACCAAGCGCCAATTTGCAAAAACACAACCTTCGGAGCCGAGTGATGCAATTACTTTTGTCTATTCCGTAGCCATTTCAAGATCCGACGGGCGGTGATGTTGCGTACGCGCATCACGAAAAAGATGATGCGCGCGGGGTAGAGTTTCCAGCGCGCGAACTCGATGCGTCGTTCGACGGGCGCGGGCAAATCCGCCAGCGCGTACGCAATCATTTGGCGTTGCAATGGCTCGGCACCGCGCGGCAACGCGTTTACCGGAAACCAGCGCAAGCCCGTCGTCTCCAAGCCAAAACGTTTTGGAGCACCACCCGTGACGCGCGCGCGAAAAACGTATGTCAACTGATCGCCACCGAGACTGTACACCGATTGACAGCGGTACGTGCCCACGAAGCGTTCAATCGTCACATCGTATCCCGATTCTTCGCGCGTTTCGCGCACGGCCGCCTCAGCAGGGTCTTCGTCGGGTTCGATGCCGCCGCCGGGCAAGTCCCACAGGATGAACACTTCGCGGCGTAGCAACAAAACTTGTTGCCGATCGCCCGATAGGACGACAGCCATTGCACCTTGACGGGTGATTGGAGATTGGGGATTCGAGATTGATTTATCTTTCTGCAATGAATATGCCTACGGATTTGGTGATGCGAAATGCACCTTCGCGCGCGATGCGTTCCGCGATGATTTCGTACAGTTCGTTTTCACGCTCACGACCGATGATGCCCCAGCCGAAAAAAGATGTTGCATACTCCATTAGCGGCTCGACCTGAGTCACGAGGAGCGTGTCTGGGTATTCGACCCAGCGCGCGTTGGGAAAATAGGGCGCGAGGATCGCGTGTCCGTTATCGCGATGAAAGTTGAGTTGATAGGCAAGTAGTTCGCGTTCGAGAGATGGTATGAACAATTCGTACAGTTCGCGCATATTTCCCGTACCGTTCGTCGCCGCGAACAATGTGCCACCACGTTTCAGCACGCGGTGAATCTCACCGAGCGCGCGCGGAATGTCTGGGATGTGATACAAGACGTGATTCGCGATCACCGCATCGAACGCGGCATCAGGGAACGGAATCGCTTGCGCGTCCACTTGCGCGCAATGCGCGGTGACGATATGGGCGCGCGTCTTTTCGACCATCGCGAATGAAAGATCGGTGAGTATCAACTGCCACGTGGGTGGAATTTGCGCGCGATTTTGGCGCCACAACGTACCCACGCCGCAACCGATTTCAAGCACGCGCGCGTTGGGCGGCAAGGTCAGGTGATCGAACACCCAAGCGAACCAGCGGCGCGGCGCCGTGCCGAACCGTTGGTGGAATCCGATGCGCGTGGACAGATTTTCACTGGTACCGTATTGTTCTTTAACGTAGTTCGGATCGTTCAGCATCATCAAGTCCTTGCCGCGCTTGTGTCGGATCGCCCCAACTGACCATGTCCACGCCCAGGCGCGCGACAAAATCGAAATCGGGTTGCCAGAGTTCCGCCAGCATCACGGCGACGCCAAGCGCGTGCAATTGTTTCACAGCAGCGCGCGCGTCACGTGCCCTCGACGACAATCATTTGCGTTGTTGCTGTCTTGTGACGCAATTCACGCGCTGGGCGATATTCCTCCGAGTTGAGCCATTGCTTGGCGCGCTCGACGGTGGGGAATTCCAAAATCACCAACCGCTTGGGTGACCAGGTGCCTTCGAGTGTTTCGACCGCGCCGCCGCGCGCAATGTACTTGCCGCCGTACGCCGCGACAGCGGCAGGCGCAAGTTTTTTGTACTCTTCGTAACCGACAGGATCGTGAATGGTAATGTCCACAACCACGTAGGCAGGCATTTTCCTCCTTTACGACCGCCGACGACTGACCCTTCGCCTATGCTCAGGGCAAGCCGCCGACCGCCGCAAGATTTTTTCGCGTTCTTTCGCGCCCTTTCGCGTTCCTTTCGCGCCCTTTCGCGTTCTTTCGCGTCCTTTCGCGTTCCTTTCGCGCCCTTTCGCGTTCCTTTCGCGCTAGAAATTGTTGTCCGCATCGCGCAGAAAGGGCAACTGCGCGTCTTTGGGTGAGACAATCGGATCGCGCACGCGCCAATCAATCGCCAAGTCGGGATCGTTCCAACGGATGCCGCGATCGAGTTCGGGTGCGTACGGTGCTGTCACTTTGTAGAGCACATCGGCAGAATCGCTCAAGACGCTAAAACCGTGCGCGAAACCGGGCGGAATGTAGAGCGCGCAACCATTCTCCGCTGAAAGCACGTGCGCGACCCAACGCGCGTACGTGGGCGATCCTCTGCGGATGTCCACTGCCACATCGAGAATCTCACCGCGAATGACGACGATGAACTTGCCTTGTGCGCGCGGATGCTTTTGATAGTGCAACCCGCGCAACACACCGCGCGTCGAATGCGAATGATTGTCCTGCACAAAAGGTGGAATCCCGTGCGCGGTAAATTCGTCTTGGCGATACAGTTCGCGAAAAAAACCGCGCGCATCGCGCGCGGCGGAGATACGCACGAGGAGCACATCGGGAATTTCGAGACGTTGAAATTCAAACGGCATTGTTACACCTCACGCGGGTCAGCAATCGCGCCGACGATCGCGCTTGCCGCAACGACGGCAGGATTCGCCAAATAAATTTCCGCATCGCGCGTCCCCATTCGTCCGCGAAAATTGCGATTCATCGTCGCAATCGTCACTTCGCCGGGCGCAGGCACGCCCAAGTGATTGCCCATACACGGACCACACCCCGGCACACCGATCACCGCGCCTGCGTCAATGAACGTTTGAATGTAGCCGCGCGCAATCGCATCGTTCAACACTTGGGACGATGCGGGAATGACGATGAGGCGCGTGCCGCGCGCGATTTTCTTGCCGCGCAAAATTTCCGCCGCCATCGCTAAATCCTCGATGCGTCCATTCGTGCACGTGCCAATGAACGCTTGATGCACGCGCGTTCCACGCACTTGTGACAGCGGCTTGACGTTATCAACGCGATGTGGACACGTGACGTACGGCTCGAGTTGCGTGGCGTCGTAGTGATGTGTGGCGATGTAGTGCGCGTCGGGATCGGGGTAGAGCGCATCGTTCGCGATTTTAGATTGCAGATTGCGGATTGCAGATTGCAACTCCGAACTCGCCCCGAACTCCGAACTCCGAACTCGCAACTCGACACGTTGCGCCAACCACTCGAACACCATCTCGTCCGGTGGCAGATACGCGTTCTTCACACCAAACTCTGCCATCGTGTTCGGGATGACCATTCGAGATTCGAGCGACATTTTGGAAATCGCGCTGCCGTGAAATTCCACCGATGCGTACAAACCACCGTCCGCGCCCAAATCGCCAATGATGCGCATACACAAGTCTTTCGATGTGACGCCGCGCGGCAATTCACCTTCGACAATAATCTTGATGGATTCAGGGACGCGCAACCACAATTCGCCGGTTGCCCAAATTGCCGCGACTTCGCTCCGCCCAATGCCCGCGCCGAACGCGCCGAGCCAACCATAGTGCGTGGTGTGCGAATCGGCACCGAGAATCAATTGCCCCGGCAACACGAGTGCCTCTTCACTCACGACTTGATGGCAGATGCCACGTCCCACATCGAAAAATTTTTCGATGCCCTGCTCCTCGACAAACTGGCGAATCTCTGCGTGATTCTGCGCGTGTTGCGTCGTGGGTGCAGGAACAGCGTGATCGAGCACAATGACCACGCGTTCAGGATGCTTGACGCGCGCAACACCGAGCGCGCGAAAAATCTTGATGATGGCGGCACTGTTGTCATGCGAAAGAACAACATCGGGCACAGCGTCCACGATTTGTCCCGCGACCACCTCACGCAAACCCGCCGCGCGCGCCAGGGCTTTTTCGGCGAACGTCTTGCCGTTGGATGGAGATTGGAGATTGGAGATTGGAGATTGGAGATCGGAGATTGGAGATTGGTGCATTTTACGTATCACGTATTCCGTATCACGTATTGCGTATCACGCCGCGCGCTCTTTCGCGCTCTCGCTCTACACTCTCTCGCGCCCTCGCTCTACGCCCTCTCGCGCGCTCGCTCCACGCTCTCGCGCTCCACGCTTGATTCGTCGTTTGCTCCATTCGCCCAACGATGCAACAACTCGTCCACATCGTTCAGGTCGAGTCGTTTTTGATCGGCGAGGGCTTTGATGTGCGCGGTCACTTCTTTGATTTGCTAATCGCTCAACGTCAAGCCCAATTGCTCGGCGCGGTCTTTGTTGGCGTTCCAGCCGGTCAATCGGTGCGCGATACTGATATAGCGCGTCATTCCAAAATCTTTGGGATTCAAGATTTCGTACGTTTCGGGTTGGTTGAGAATCGCTTTGGCATGAATGCCGGCCTTGTGCGTGAACGCGGTGACGCCGGTGATGTAATTGTTGAACGGAATGCCCACGCCCACCATATTCGCGACCATCTCATCGAGTTTGCGCAATTTTTTCAGCCGGTATTTTTTCTTGACCAATGCGGGATTGATGGCGTACATTCGCGCGATGAATCCACCCAGCGGCGTGATACCGTTGCGTTCACCGATGCCGAGAACGCTTGTGTCAATGTGCGTGGCGCCGGCTTCGAGCGCGGTCACCGAGTTGGCAATCGCGCAACCCGAATCGTTGTGTCCGTGAAATTCGATGCCGGCTTTGACGAGTCGGCGTAAACCACTAACGAGTTGATACACGCGCATCGGTGTCGCGATGCCAACCGTATCGGCAATGCCAAAGCGATCCACGCCAACTTGATCTACCGCGAGATAGACGCGGAACAAATCGGCTTCTTCACTACGGAACGAATCTTCGGTGCTGAAACGCAATTCGATGTTGGGTGCTTGCGAACGAATCCAGCGCAACACTTCAACAGAGCGCTCGATGATTTGTTCCATCGCCAAGCCGTGACTGAATTGGCGCAAGTACGACGATGTGCCAATCACCAAGTCAATGCCTTGCACGCCGGTTTCCAACGCGAGTTTCGCATCGTCCAGATGACAACGTACGTGCGTCAGTATTTTGGCGCGCAAGCCGCGCCGCGCAATCAACTTGGCATCCTCGAAACTTTGTGGCGACGCGGCGGGCGAAGTGAGTTCGATGTACTCGACACCGAATTCATCGAGCGCGTCCGCAATGCGAAGTTTATCGTCCGTCGTAAAGTTTGCACCAACAAACTGTTCACCTTCACGCAGAGTAGATTCGATGATGTAGAATTGCTCGAGAGACATTGCCCTCCATTTCAGATTTAAGATTTCAGATTGCAGATTGCGCAATTTGAAATCTGAAATCTGCAATCTAAAATCTGAAATCAGAGCACTTTGATTTCACCGCGCGCGACAGCAAGCACGTAATCCACGATGCGATTCGGAATGTCCACGCCCGTTGACACGATGCTGTTGCGAAATTCAATCGTGTAGTTGACTTCGTTCACCAAATAACCGCGTTCAGGGTCTTCCAAAATATCCACGCCAACGATACCACCCCCAACGGCTTTGGCAGCGGCGACGCACAGTTTGTTGAGTTCGGGAGTGACGGGGCAGTTGGTCGCTTGACCACCGCGCGCGGTGTTGGTAATCCAGTGTTCCGAATGGCGATAGATGGCGGCAATCGTCTCATCACCGACAACGAACGCACGAATGTCGCGTCCTGGTTTGCGGATGTACTCTTGAATGTAAAAAATCGAGTGATGATACGACCCCAAGATTTCCTTGTGTTCGAGCACGGCTTCGGCGGCCTCGCGATCGTTGATCTTGGAGAGTAGTCGTCCCCACGAACCGATGGCGGGTTTCATCACGACGGGATAGCCCATTTCTTCGATGGCTTGCAATGCCGATTCGGGTGTGAACGCGACTTTGATGCGCGTGGTAGGTACGCCATGCTTGACAAGTTGTGAAGACGTAACCAGTTTGTTGCCGCACACATCAGCGACGTACGCGGTGTTGACGGTGGGGATCCCCCAATCGTTCAGAATCTTGAGCGCGTAGAGCGCGCGCGAGTGGTTGATGCAACGTTCGAGAATCACATCATAGTCGCGCCACACGCCGGGATTCGTCAAATCGAATTGCGCTTCGCGGTCATCAATCTTGTCGTAGGCGATCCCGCGCGCCTCGAATGCCTCGAACAACAATTTTTCCTCTGCGCGCACACGCGAATACAACACGCCAATCTTCATTCCTTCTCCTGTTTCAGCAATCTAAAATCTGCAATCGAAAATCTAAAATCGTTTCACTCGCCCCAATCCTCTTCCTCTTGCGGCGCAAGATCGAACGCCAGTGGATTCTCGTTAACCACTTCGAGTTCTACGCCGCAATCGGGGCAAACAACGATTTCACCGCGCAAGGGTTTGTCGAGTGTAATTTCGGCTTCACACTCAGGGCAGGTGGCGGTCATAGTTTCCTCCTTTGGCAATAAAAATCCTCCCACGCGTCACGTCATTGTGGGAGGGAAAAAAGAAAAAAGCGCGCGCCACGTTCACTCCCTCCCGCGTGCATCGGGCGGCTTGAACCAAAGCGTGCGCAATGTATGGCACAAGAGCATTGAACGTTGTGAACCGCTCGTTTCGTCGTTCATTCGTTGAATATCGTCAAAAATTTTCCACGCAGAATATAACACTATCATCGTTGCGTGTCAATATTTGCGCGCCTTAAAATTTGTGTTCACCGAAATCGTCGCGCCAGTTCGTCTTCCACCGCGCGCCATTCGATTCCGCGTAACGCAAGCAACACCATCGTGTGGTAAATCAAATCCGCTGTCTCGGCAACGATGCGTTCGTTGCCTTGTCCTTTCGTCGCGACGATCACCTCAATCGCTTCCTCACCGATTTTCTTGACGATCTCATCTTCGCCAGCCGCGAACAATTTTGCCGTGTACGATTCGGGCGGCGCGTGTGTCTTGCGCGATGCGATGCGCGTGTAGAGTTGATGCAGAATGTCGCTCATTTGCCCCCTTGACGAATGACGAACGACGAAAGACAAACGCCTTCGTCCTTCGTCCTCCGTCCTCCGTCTTCCGTCCTCCGTCATTCGTCCTTCGTCGTCCCCAAACTGCGATAAAAGCAACTCACTTCGCCGGTGTGACATGCCGGTCCCGCGGGTTCGACGAGCAACAAAATCGCATCACCATCGCAATCGTAACGAATCTCGCGCACGCGTTGAATATTGCCCGACGTTTCACCTTTCATCCACAATTTTTGGCGGCGCCGACTCCAAAACGTCGCGTTGCCAGTTTCAATCGTCTTGGCAAGTGATTCCGCGTTCATATACGCGAGCATCAACACTTGCTTGGTGTTGATGTCTTGCACAATCGCGGGCACAAGCCCGTTCGCGTCCCAGTTGATCGCTTTGCCCATAAGCACTCCGTTGCAAGTTTTAGGTTTCAGGTTACAAGTTTCAGGGGTAGTGATCAAAAAGTAATGCCGACAGTGTCATTCTGAGGCGCGCTTTGTGCGCCGAAGAATCTCTCAAAGGACTTGGCGAGACGCTTCGCGGAGTTTACCCTGACGAAGGAAGGGCTCAGCGTGACAAATTGCCTTACCAGCATTACTTTTGTAGTACCACCGTTTCAGGTTCAAAGTTTCAGGTTATTTTTGACAACTTGCAACCTTAAAACCTGCAACCTGTAACCTGAAACCTGTAACTCATCTCCGCACTGGCACTCCACGTTGCGCCAGATACTCTTTCACCTGCGCGATGGTCAGTTCGCCAAAGTGGAACAGACTTGCGGCGAGTACCGCGCTCGCGTGTCCCTCGATAATCGCTTCGGCAAAGTGTTCCACGCGCCCCGCGCCACCCGACGCAATCACCGGAATCGAAACTGCATCGGCTACCGCGCGTGTCAGTTCGATGTCGTACCCATCGCGCGTGCCGTCGCGATCCATACTCGTCAGCAGAATTTCGCCCGCGCCGCGCGCTTCCACTTCGCGCGCCCATTCAAGCACGTCTTTACCGGTGGACACGCGACCGCCGTGAGTGTAAACCTCCCAGGACGACCGCCGACCGCCGACGGCAGACCGTAGATTTTGCGGCGGTCGGCGGTCAGCGGTCGGTCGTCGCTTTGCATCAATCGCCACCACTACACATTGCGAGCCGAATTTCTCGGCGGCTTTGGTGATGAGTGTGGGATTTTCCACTGCCGCAGTGTTGATGGCAACTTTGTCCGCACCCGCAAGCAAAATACCGCGAAAATCGTCGAGTGTGCGTACGCCGCCACCGACGGCGAACGGAATGAACACTTGATCGGCAACCGCGCGCACCACATCGAGCAAAATATCGCGTCGTTCGTACGACGCCGTGATGTCGAGAAACACAAGTTCATCGGCGCCGGCTTCATCGTACGCGCGCGCGTGTTCGACAGGATCGCCAGCATCGCGCAGTTGCACAAAGTTTACACCTTTGACCACACGACCGTCTTTGACGTCAAGGCAAGGGATGATACGCTTTGCTAACATAGTGTTCAGTGTTCCAGTATTCAGTATTCAGTATTCAGTGTTGGTGAAATATTCGGCGACAGATTCACGCGCAACGCGATACTCGTCGCCAGCGAACAGGTCGGCTTTGTCCATCATACTGGCAAGCATACGTCCGATTTCGATGCATTGCGCGTCGAGTGCATCGGCTTGTTGCGCGTTGATATATCCACAGTCGAGTGCCGTTCTAATCCAATGTCGCGTTTCAAACAATTCACCTTCCGCATCGGTGAGTTTGTTCAAGAAATGCGCTGAATATCTTCGCTTCGCCCACGCCTCGGCAATGTTCGCACCAATCGCGCGCGACGAACGGCGAATCTGACTGACCAACGAAAAAATTTCATCTTTGGGAAACGCTTTGGTCATCTGAAAAAATCTCTTGTTGCAACACCCGCGCTTTTTGATACACAATCAAATCCTCAAAACTCTTTGCAAACGCCAACTTGCTCATCTCCCCTCCTTACACTACTGAACACTGAATACTGAAAACTCATACACGCATTAACTCGCGCAACGATATTGCGCCCGTGTAAAGTGCTTGTCCAACGATAACCCCCTCAATCTCTCGATACGCGCGCAACGCGATAATGTCTTCCACACTCGCTACACCACCCGATGC